>DATIID010000008.1:0-181602 GCA_035480035.1 Saccharimonadales bacterium (SeqCode)
TCAAACCATTAGTATTAGCAAAGGTTAGATCAGTCTGAGGAATTGGGAATGAAGTTCTTAGCCTGGCGCTCATAAAGCCATAGATACCACTGTCATTGATGGGGCCGAGGGCAAACACTCCGGCTTCCCCACCAGCGCCCAAATTAGCTTTGGCAGCGTTATTCTGCCAACCACGAAAAGCGTAGATCCCGGCAGAAGTGCTATTGGCCCAGCCAGGACCACAGGTACCAGATACCCCAGCAAAGACATCGCCACCGTAGACGCTGAAGTAGGAACTAACGGTAACGATAGCACATATAGGTGTAGAAGTAATGGGGGGTGGTCCGTTTAATTTTTTAATTTTGCCGTTACCGTCAACCGTGCCACCACTTGGAGTACTAATAGTTTCACAAATTTGATCCCCTGGCAATACAGGGGCGACAGCAGTCAAAAGAACATTTGGATCGCTTATTAAGCTTCCTGGACTACCACTTGGTATATTGTAAGTATTGGTTCTATCGGGAACAATGTGGGGTTTAGCGCCGTTTGAGGCACGTATAACATAAAAACTACGGGTGACAGGCACGTTTTTAATCGTTACACTGGCGTCCGAACTCACGTGACCGCTGAAGTTAACACTTGTCGGAGCTTGTTTGTTGTTAAGAACCGGTTTTGTGACTGTTGGCGTAAGTTTGAAGGTTTTGAGCGGTCTACACGGTCCCCATTCATATAGACCAGTTTGACCCTGGTATTCATTCGCATAAATCGGGTATGGATGGTTAAATGGCACATGAGGTTGACCATAACCATCGGTCCAAACACTAATTCGATGTCTTTCTGTTACATCAGGCAGTGGTTTTTTAAAGTAAACATGCCGTCGATCATAGCCAAACTGTGAGCCGTTTCCACTACCGTTGCCCCATAAATTAGGAGTCTTTACATTGGTATATTCGACGTCCCATTTATTGGTGACGTCATTGTATGTCTGAAGTTCCCATGTCACCCCGAATAAATTACTAGTCGGTGCATCATCATCGTTAGCCGTTACGTCAAAAAAGTCTTGTTGGCCAGTTGCGCCCTTACAGGTAGAGTCGGCAAGCAGAAAAGGTGCATATTGACGACAAACCGTTATCGAAAGTGTGTTAGTGCCGGTTCCCGAAGGCCCTGTACCATCAGTATAAGTTATGGTTTGGGTGTAATTTACAGTAAAACTAAAGAGATGACAGCCGGTAAAATTCGAACCAAACTTTCTGGCATCTATATTAACATCCAATGGGACAGTGGTTGACCCTTTAAACCCAGACCGGCTGACAGCTTGGCCATTGGGATAAGTAATCACCTGTGTTGTGGTATTGGGAGCGTATTTACTTGTATTAAAGCTTTTCGTCATGTTGGCCGCACAATTACTAGGATTAGAAAAAGGGACATTTATGGTCACTGACATGATTTGCGATTCACCAACAAACACATATTCTTTTCCTAGATTTGGATTTACACCAATTGCAGCCGTTTTGTTAGTGCATTTCGGTGGTGGTTGAGTTGGTGGTTTCACTGGCGGTTTAGTCGCCGCATCAACCTTGGACGACAATAAATTATTAGCCGGTATTAAAGTGCTGCCAACTATTATAACGGCCAAACCAGATGCCAAAAGGGCCACTGATATGAATTTTAAAAAGCTTGACTGTTTATTTTTCGATAATTTCATTACTGGGTCTCCGATGGGATATCCCATATTATAGTCTGGCCATTTTTCGTTTCGCTGCGCTCATTAAATTGAATCGGGTATTTTTTTTCTATGTCAGCTACTTTGGCCTCTAACCCATCCAAGCTGTCGGTCTTGCCCAGTATTTTACTTAAGTTCTTACTCAGACTATAGACTTTTTTATAATCATTTAGATCAGCCCGGGCTTTTTGAGGTTCGATATTATTAATATGAAAAGTTAGTTCGACGTAGACGCAATTGGGATCTTGTTTATAATTTTTGATGGATTCAATTTGAGCAGCGTTATTCTGCAAATCTAGTACCTTCTTAGGATCAAGATTGGGTGCAGCCGCACTTAACACACTGTTGGAACATTTTGGCCCATTCTCTCGGTGTCTAACTATTAAAATGCTGGCTGCTGTAGCCAGTGCCGCAGCCAATATAACCATTAGTAAAAAACAAATGATGTACTTAAATCTTTTGCCTAAATTTTTGGTAGGTTTATTATCAACTCCCACACCTGTATTCGTGCTGACACTCATTGCTTACTTAAATTATAGTACAAAGCTTATGCTTTTGTTGGTTGGCTGGCTATTCAGCCTACGTGCCTGGACAATTAGTGCCATGCCAAGCACCTGGGTTCAATTGATATAGCCAGAAGAAAGCTGTCCACTGAACATCAGCTGGCGCAAGAGCGGCATATTGATAGGCTCTTGGCCAGTAAGCAAAATGGGGCATCACTCCTTTGTCCCAAGTATGTGAGTTAGGTATTGTCCCATAGCCTCCCTCGAACTGAAACGCCCCAGTTGCCGGTCCTTTGCCATTGTTTTGAATGGCGGTGTACATGCCGGCATTCCGGCTTTCGTGGTTGACGATACACCAGCCAGTTGAGTTATATTTATCATACAAAGTGCCAAAATTATCTGCATCGCCACCCTTTAAAATTCCCGAAGGTGGAGGCTTTTGTCCAAATCCAAGACCGGTATTTGGCGGTGGCGGCGGTTGGTAAGCCTTAGGATAATAGCCGTGTCCCCAGATATATTTGATAACCACCCAAGTTGGCGGATCAACGTAAGCTATACCAAAGGGGTTTTTAAGATGGTAGTCATTTTTAATCATCTTTACGGCTGTTGCTAAGCCAGTTCCAAAAATCTCATCAACTTGGGGCACATGCGACTTTATAGCCGGGGTTGCACGATGTTTGATGATGTACTTCAACATTTTGGTGCACTTGCCATTACTACCCTCTTTAAGTGTTGGCGGTACGCCGAAACCATCAAGCTTACAGTGGTTTTCTTGGGCCAGTTGAACCCAGTTTAAGCGAGCTGCCTGCGATTGGTAAATAACAACTGAGCCAATAATCGAGAAGATGCCAATCAAAGTAATGGCATGTAGTAGATTAAAATTACTAAACTTTTTAAAACTAGTGGATTTGTTCTTGGATGATATAGTTTTTTTGGTCGCCATAAATATTTACTTAAGCTTTAGCGCAATTATGGCGGTCAATCATTTTAATGTCAACACACGGTACAACCTAATTGACTTCTGACAAAGCTTATGCTAAAATACTGGTGTTATGTCCGAACTTGAATCGTTTGAAACAAAAAGTCCACCTAAGTGGTCAAGTCGAAAAAAAAGAATCGCTGCAGTAATTGGTACGACAGCTGCATTACTCGGAATCGGTGGTGGCGTGGCTGTTGCCACAAACGGCAGTAGCGAACCTAGAGAATCCGCTGCACCCACCCCAACTACTTTAGAAATTCCAGCTTCAACCAGTTCCAGTCGGCCGGAAACTACTACAACTTTGCGCAAAGTCACTACCACTTCCCGTGCGCCGATAGTTACCACTACTTCGAGCACAACTACCACTACTACCGAAGCTCCGACTACTACCGAAGCCCCAACAACCACTACAACTCCAGAAATTAAACCGGATCCTCTAGAAAATCTCGTATTGGACGGACCGGAAAAATTTGTCAATTATGAGCGAGCCTCATTTGACCTGCTACGAGATGAAGCACCCGAATATTATGCCCCGATTGAAAAGTACATCCAAAACAATGGCCTAAAGATTGTTTACACACCTGATGGCCTGGGCCGCAATATCGAGCCAACGACAGAGCCGGTAGCCACCATAAATGTGGAACGAATCCAGATTGATGCCGGGGTATTAGAGCTTGCCGCCGGTAACGGACATGAGATTTTAGGTCATGGCATATTATTCTTGAAAGCATTTAACACTTATGAAAAGAATCACCCAGGCGCAACCAAACAACAGGCGGGCATGGACCCCAAGTTTAATGAACATTGGCAAGGTTCGGCAACTCATCCTTATGCGGAAGATTACTCGCTAAAAATACAGGCTGGAATTCAAACCAAGCTTGGTGATACCCAGGCTAATATTGACTATACTCTGAGCCATTTGAGTACTGCCGGCAATCAAGCTGGCTCAGGCAGTAACTCAGTTGGGTAAGCGACCAGCGTCATAAGCTGCACCTTTATCTGTTAAACTAAGCTTTATGAGTTTATCGATTAGAATAATGTGATTCTAAGTCGCAGCGGGTTGGTTAGCTTGTTGCTCGAAAATTGACTCTACTTTTACATGAAGTTTGGCCCACTCTGTCAAATAATCATCAGCGCCAAGGTCAATCTTGCGCATCTCCTGATAAAGACCTGATGAAACGGCATTAAGGTGTTTGGCAAACTCCCGGAGTCCCTCGGCAGAATGTCGTGAATCGCGCATTATTTGCGGCAATTGGGGATCATGCGATGCAATTAGCTCAAGTGTCACTGCCCCCATCGAGCCAGAAGGAAGACCAAACTGAGTATTCCCAGCTTCATCAATGTACGGAACGTAATACTTTGCCGCAAATCGCGAATTTTCATCCATTTCCGCTGGGTCTCTAAAACCATTGGGTTTATGAAGCTCTTCTTCAACATATCGACCACGTTCAAATTCTGCGTAACTTTCTTCCAAAAAGCTGCCTTCAGATCCCGAGTGCAGATGAGAGACAACAAAACCTATACGAGCCGCATCGATATCTACTTTTAATACGTCTTTTCTGAATAACTTTTTCTTGCGTTCAGTTTTAACTTCCATTATCGAATGAGTATTGGAGGCATGCGCCTCTTCATGCACGATAAGACTTTCCAAAACTTCTGGCCCAAATTTCTCCATCACCTTTTCATCGCGTCTGATAATAGAAATGTCAAAATGCTGTTGGTAAGCACCCTCATTGTGATCATTTGTTGGTGATTCAACTCTGAATTGATTTCGAGCCGCATTAAAATTGTCTGGACTGAGCACCTTTAGGTGTTTCTTGGGGACTCCAATGCGTTGCCTGAAAGCATCTACACGTGTCATGTTAATTCCGTCTTCAACTGACGGCATGGCTAAAATAGCATCTCGTGCTTCAACTAATTCAGCTTTTATTGACCTGGCGACACTATCTTCTGCTGATAATGCAGTTGGGATGTTAGAACCGTCTTTATATTGGATAAAATTAACCGGCCCATCAAGTGAATTCACTACACCACCCATACCTATTGAACCTAAGTGACTAGCTACTTCTGAGCTTGTGGTTTTATCAACTTCTTTCTGTGCGGCTCGATATGGTTCTAGTAAACGTTCTAGTAAATTCTCTGTCATTTTTGTTTAAGTTATTTACAGCTAATATATTAGCATAGTTTTACTATTTTTGCAATAGCCTTTTATCTGTTAAACTATGGTCTATGAGTTTATCGATTGGGATTGTAGGGTTGCCGAATGTTGGCAAGTCGACCCTGTTTAACGCATTGACTGACAATAATATTTTAGCGGCCAATTATCCTTTTGCGACAATTGAACCAAACATCGGTATTGTGCCAATTCCAGATGAGCGGTTGCCGAAATTAGCTGAGCTCTACCAAGGTGACAAAATTGTGCCGGCGACAGTGACTTTTGTCGATATTGCCGGCTTGGTGGCCGGCGCAAGCCAAGGCGAAGGTTTGGGCAACCAATTCTTAAGCCATATCCGTAGCTGCAATGCAATTGTAGAAGTGGTGCGAGTCTTTCATGATCCAGATGTTCAACACGTCGACAACGAGCACAATCCTAAAAAAGATACCGAGGTCATCAACACCGAGCTAATTTTGGCTGATTTGCAGACAGTCAACAATCGTCTGCCCAAAATTATCAAAGAAACTAAGGCCAGCCCCAAGCTCAAGCCGGTTTTGGACACTCTGGAGCAAGCCCAAAAACTACTCGACGATGGTACCGCCCTGTTCCACGCCAAAGAACCGCTGAATATGGAACATTTGGAAGACTTACATCTACTAACCGCCAAGCCAATTATTTACTTGTTTAATGTTGATGAGGCCGGACTTAGTAACGAGGGAAAAAAGGCCGAGCTCAAGCAATTGGTTAAACCGGCTCAGGCAATTTTTGTCTGCGCCAAACTCGAGAGTGAATTACAGGGCTTGGACGAAACTGACCGTATGGAATTACTCGATAGTTACGATGTTAAAGAATCTGGTCTAAATCAATTAATCCATGCTGCCTACAATATCCTGGGGCTACAAAGTTATCTAACAGCTGGCCAAAAAGAAGTGCGGGCTTGGACGATTAAAAAGGGTTCGACCGCCCCACAGGCGGCCGGCGTAATTCATGGTGATTTTGAACGCGGCTTTATTGCCGCTCAGATAATTAGTTATCCCGATTTGATTAGCTCGGGTTCAGAGATCGCCGCCAAAGCCGCAGGCAAGATGCGTACCGAAGGCAAAACTTATGTGATGCAGCCTGATGATGTCGTCGAATTCAAATTCAACGTCTAGTGCCTGATTAGCATAATGCCTTCCTGATCGGTATCGGCTGTTTCTTCTTGTTCCTGGTCTTCTTCGTCCTTCGAAATAACTTTGATTAATTTGGCTTTCATTTTATCTGATTTACTGCTTGAGGATTTAGGTTTGTCATCTGATTTTGGCTCTTTAGTTTCGTGTTTGACCACTAATTTACCGACGGTTTTGTCATCTTCTTTATCAGTTGATTTATGGACTTTGGGCTCCGGTTCGTTCTTGTTATTGGTTTTGGCCCTAACCGGATTCGGTCGCTCCCAGTTAAGCGATATGTCCTGAATTATTTTATAAATGCCGTCTTTGTTAGGAATGGTGTTGTCTTCGTAATAATGGTCCGTGTCGATGTAGTTATCGGTAACGTTGAGGCAGTGTACTTCATCGGCGAATAGGCGCATCCGGTCGAGTGCTTGAGGGGTGGCCACTGGACACGCCACAATTAATTTGTTGATTTTGATTGGTTTAAGGTAATCGGTGGCTACATCTAACGATAAGCCAGTTGATAAACCGTCTGAAACCACAATCACAACATGGTACCTTAACAGATCGCGATTAACTTGCCCGCTGGCATCCATCAATGTATGTAATCGATGGATTTTCTCCAGCCGTTGCTGCTCAATAAAGTTGAAAAATTCCATGTTAAATTCGTCAAGTTCACCATCAGAATAAGCATGGTTGTAGGTTAAGCCGCTATCGCTAGCCATGGCCGCCAAGGGCACGGGTTCACCAGGTAAATCAATATTCTCTGTCATTAACATCATGATGTTGCAGTGCAATTTGACAGCGATTTGAGCACCGACCAGCACCGCGCCACGACTAAGCGCAATGATTGTGCTGTTTTTGGTTTGATAGTCCGTAAGTTTCGAGGCAATCAACCGCCCCGCCTCGGCACGACTATTAAAATACATATGGTTAGTATATCACTGAGGTCGTTAGACTAACCTAGGACTAAATTTTTCGAAGCAAGAAGAAGCGCTCAACGTTACCCTTGCGGCCTGCAATTTTAGAGTCAGCCTTGTCCAATACAACAAACCACCGACCAAGAAAAATTTCGACCTTTTTCAGAATTTGACGACGAATCGTGTCGTTCTTGATGACACCTTTGTGTTTGGAAGCGGTTTTGTAGTCCGCCTCAAAGTGCGGTTTGGCCATGGCGAGCACTTTGGCCTTTTTATCAATCAAATTAGCCACAGCTGGCATGATAAGCTCTAGCGAAATGAACGACACATCAATAACTACGTAGTCAATTTTATCCGGCAATTCGGTAACACTTCGAATGTCAGTCTTTTCCATAACCACCACTCTGTCATCTGTTCTGAGCTTATAATCGAGTTGCCCATGGCCCACATCAATTGCATAAACTTTTTGTGCACCATGCTGCAGTACATAGTCCGTAAAGCCGCCAGTTGAAGCGCCAACATCCATTACGATTTTGCCACGAAAATCCAGTTTTAGTTTGGAGGCAACCGATGCTAGCTTGTCGCCACCACGTGAAACGTACTTAGGCAATTCTTTAATTTCAATCTGCACATCAGGTTTCACAAAATAACCGGCTTTGTCGATGCGCTGGCCGTCAACCTTGACTAAACCGGCCATGATAACCGCTTCGCCCTTGGTTCGCGATGGCACTAAACCACGCTCAACCAACAGATTATCGAGACGAATTTTCATAATTTACCTAATTCGTTCACGGTAAGTACCGTTAGACGTATCAACACTTAGCAAATCACCCTGTTTGATAAAGGCTGGCACCCGAATTGTAATACCAGTTTCCAGGGTCGCGTCTTTAGTAATTGAGCTACTGGTGTCGCCTTTAACAGCCGTTTCGGTGTAAGTCACTTTCAACGGTACATTTTTGGGCAGTTCGATATTGATAACCCGGCCATTAAACAGTTGAGCCTGAACCCGTTCACCCTCTTTAACATAACTAGCAATATCATTAATATCACTGGTCAATACTTCAAATTGTTCGTAGTTGTCCTCGTCCATAAAGAAGTATTTGGCACCGTCTTTATAGAGGTATTGGACATTTCGGTTGGCTACTTCGGCCGGCTCAATTGATTCATTGCCCTTTAAGGTTTTGTCGTGGACTCGACCGTCAACCAAACTCTTTATCTTGACGTTAACAATTGAGCCGCCACGGCCAACTACTTTTTGGGAATACTCAACTACCCTGTACGGTACACCATCCATCTGAAAAATCTGCCCTTTTCTTAGGTCTGTTACGCCAAAAGCCATAACTACTCCTAGTTATTGGCTACAAATGGTAACAAAGCAATGTGGCGGGCACGCTTAATCGCCACTGCTAAGCGGCGTTGTTCGTGCTCTTTTAGACCGGTCTTCTTGCGAGTTTCGATCTGACCATATTGATTGACATAGCGCTGCAAGGTCTTGAAGTCCTTGTAGTCAAAAAATGCTACGTCCGTTCGGTGTTTAAATATCTTTGCCATAAATTCTCCTTAATTATCTATCAGGTTTAACTTTTCTCTGTGTGCGATTGACCTGGCACAATCACCACTGGCATTTAGTCTAATAGCATCGATTGCTAGCCTACTCACGCTAGGAGATAGCTCTCTTACGTACGGATGAATAGATGCCTCTTCTTCAAGAAATTCTTGGAGTTCTGCGTCATTTGCCGATCCCCAGCTAGTATTCTCCTCAATCCATTTAGAGGATTTCTTAAGAATAACCGATGCATCGTTTAAATCAACTAGATCTTGAGTGTTATAGATAGGACACTCTCCGCAAGGAACATCACCTGTTACACAACCTATTTTCATATTCTCGTCTTTAAACTTAAGTATTAAATTTGCTAGAACGGTATATCATCGAGGTTAATCGGATCGTCACCGATGTCTTCGATAACGACATCGTCGTCTTTTTTAGCGGTCTTCTTCGGTTGGGGTTCGTCTTGATTGTCTTCACTCGAGGAACCACCACTACCGCTGTTACCTCCGCCGCCAGGCCCACCTAAGAACGTGACGTCCTGGGCAATGACCTCGACTTTACTGCGCTTTTGGCCATCTTGTTCCCAACTCCGGGACTGTAAGCGACCGTTGACTAGTGCTGGACGGCCTTTAGTTAAGTATTGAGCGACTCGTTCACCGAGCGGACCCCAAGCGACCACATCAACGTAATCGGTGGCTTCCTGCCATTCACCAGTCTTATCTTTGAAGCTGCGGTTCAGCGCGAGGCTGAAACTGCAAACACTTTGCCCATTCGGTGTTTGTCTAAGTTCGGGATCCCGAGTCAAGTTTCCCATTAAAATTACTTGGTTAAAACTACGTGCCATATGGCATCCTCCTTGTAGGAACTAGGTCCCATTAATTATTGTATTTCTAAGGTACTCTTGGGCCAGTTGGCCTGTCAAGCATGAGGATTTTACTCTTCTTCTTCGGTCTTTTCGTCATCGTCTTCACGCGGTTCACCGCGCTCAGCCGCCTTTTTGGCCTTTTCTTCCTTCAGCTTTTCAGCTTTGGCAATGGCCTTAAGGTCCGGCCGGACGATTAGATAACGAATAACTTCGTCAGCAATGTTCAGCTCGCGCTCAACTTTACGCACGTTAAGCGTTGGCATTTCTACGGTGTAAAACACGTAGATAGCATGTTCTTGCTTAGCAATTGGATAAGCTAGCTTGCGCTTGCCCCAATTGTCAGTGCTGACAATTTTACCGTCGTTGCTAGTGACAATCTTAGTCACTTTTTCCTCGGCTTTGGATAGATCGACTTCCAAGTCCGGGTGATACAAGACGGCAATCTCATATTGAGCCATCTAAACTCCTTCCTTTGGTCTCGGGCTACTCGCACAAGTGGCAGTAACCTGAATTAGTTTGTAACCAAGCTAGTATACGCTAATCACCCCTGTTGGTCAACTATATGGGTAGATGGAACACGTATCTGACTATCGACATAACTATCAATGCCATTAGAGCAACATACATCAAGTTAATACCGCCAGAAATCCAATACTCGGCGTCGGTCATTTTTGGTTTGTCTTTTTTGTCTTTTTTACTCATTCTCGTTAACTTTCTTCAGTTTCTTCCTCATCTGGCATATCGCTGTAAACGTCATCTTCAGGTTCATCTTGACTAGTTCCGCCGCCAAAGACTTCGTCAACACTACTGACTAAGACTTCGCGTGGTCGGGAGCCGTCGGCTGGGCCTACAATACCCTGTTCTTCCATGTTTTCTATTAAACGGGCGGCTTTACCGTAGCCAATCCGCAAGCGACGCTGCAGTAGACTGGTGCTGGCTTTGCGGGCATCAACTACTACTTTAACAGCATCACGGAAAATTGGTTCGTCACTACTGTCAATTTCCGCCACGATACCACCGCGACCATTAAGTTGCACTGGTTGGCTGATAATTTCATCGTCATAATTCGGTCCGCGTTGCATGCGGAGGAAGTCAGTTACCTTCTGGATTTCACTAGTTTCAATTAAGGCACCCTGGACGCGCTTTGGTTTCGGCATATCGGCCTTAGAAAACAGCATGTCGCCCATGCCGAGCAGTTTTTCGGCGCCAATCTGGTCAATGATGGTACGTGAGTCTACTTGGCTAGTCGTTGTAAAGGCGATGCGGGCTGGCACGTTAGCTTTAATTAGACCAGTAATAACATCGACACTCGGTCGCTGAGTAGCAATCACTAAGTGAATACCCACCGCTCGAGCCTTTTGAGCAATCCGGACAATCAGGGCTTCAACGTCGCGAGCGGCCATCATCATCAGATCAGCCAATTCATCGATTACGATTACGATAAATGGCATGCCCTCGTCTTGTTTCTTCTGATTATATTCGTGAATATTCCGGCTTTTAGCTTCGGCCAGCGTGCGATAACGACGTTCCATCTCAGCCACCGCCCACTTCAAGGCACTAATGCACTTTTCCGGTTCGTTGATTACTTCAGTCAGCAAATGCGGAATATCATTATAAGGCGCTAACTCAACATGTTTCGGGTCAACCAGGATTAACTTCAAATCGCTTGGACTGTTACGGAATAACAAACTGGTTAAAATCGAGTTAATCATTACCGATTTACCAGAGTTAGTCTGACCGGCCACCAGTAAGTGAGGCATTTTGTCGAGGCTCGCCATGACTGGTTTGCCAGCAATGTCTTTGCCGATGGCAATTTCTAGCGGATCAGTTCTTTCTTCCCAATCATCGCTAGCGAAGATACTGGCCAGTCGAACTGTGGCTGGCTTAACATTCGGTACTTCGATACCGACGGCTTTTTTGCCCGGAATTGGTGCTTCAATCCTGATTGATTCAGCCGCCAAATCAAGCTCTAGGTTTTTGTCTAGGGCAGCGATTTTGGTCAATTTAACACCGGCCGGTGGCTTAATGGTGTACTGTGTGACACGCGGACCGACATTAGCGCCTTCCATCTCAACTTTGTAGTTAAAATTGTCGAAAGTTTCGCGAATAATGTCGGCATTGGCCTCAACATCACCGGCGTTAGCCTTGTCTTGTTTCTGATTTAACAAATCTACAGTTGGAAATTTCCAGTCTGGATCGCTGGCCGTCGTCAAGGCCTCGTGGTTTTCGGTGGCGGCAAGTTTTTGGGCTGTATTACGGAAACTGCTCAACCTAGCATTGTCACCGTGTTCGACTGGCACACCTTCGTTTAGTTTAAATCCACCGTTATCGCCGCCAGCTTTGGCTTTCAAGTCAGCTAAATCGGTGTCTGGTTCTCGAGTTGATTTAAGCATGTCAAGCAACTTCATAATAACTTTGGGTGAAATACCAAAGGTTAGGAAGAATAATAGTACAGTTAGCACAAAAAACAGTAGTGAAGCTGGAATTTTATCCAGCGCTTGAAGCACCAGGTTACCGGTTAAAGCACCGACTTGGCCACCGTGGCCACCAGTAATTTGATTACCATTCTTAGAAGCAAACGTCACATGAAACCAGTTGCTAACCACCAGTAAAAAGCCGAGCATGCCGACCAGTTTATCAAGAGGAATATTGCGGTCTTCACTTATGAATTTGTGGATTCCAAAAAAGACTAGAGCAAGCGGCGTAAGATAAGCCGCCCAACCGAGAGCCCAGTAAGCACCTTGGAATAAACTCTTTGGTAAACTGCCGCCAGTGCCAAAACCACCAAGCAGTAAAAAGACAGCTAACACTATCATCAAAATTGCACCGGCTAGCGGCCAAAAAGCCGATTTCTTGTTAGTTTCGGTTTCGGCTTTTTTGCGTGGTTTTGTTTGTTTTTTCTTCTTTGCCATCGCTGTTTATATTATATCATTGTCCGGATGATTCTGGGCTCCGAAGTTTGGCCCGGCCATACTCGTGAGTATCGCGCACCAGTTCATCTTCCAACAGTAAAAATTCGTCTAAACTAATCTCGCCGGTTGTGACTGCCACACCCAAGTAAAAGCTGCGAAGCCTTAAATCATAAGGTACTTGGTCGTTTTCTGAATCCTTTCGAATTGATGCTTCGGTAATGAACCATGGTTCATCCGTCGGTACTTCAATATCATCGAATAAATCAGCTTTGGGATCGTAAACGTGACTGTTATCTATGGTTTCATCCATAACAATACTATAGCAATTATTACAACATTTGTCAATGTCGTGATGTCAATAAAAAAAGACCACAAGTATGAGGTCTCTTTTTAACAAAAATCTAAAGATTTTCGGTTGGTGCTACCGGAGCTGCTGGGTCAACAGGCATGCTACCATCGGATGGTGCATCGCCTTCTGGAGCTGGGCTCGGAGCTGGATCAGCGGCTGGTGCCGGAGCTGGTGCATCACCACCTACAGGTGGCATACCTACTCCTGGGTCCGCTGTTGGTAGACCTGCATCAGCTGGTGGTGTACCTGCGCTGTTATCGGCTGGATCCATAATTTATGTACCTTTCTTAATTAGTTTAACTTCTTTATTTAAACAACTACCTTAATATACCCAGGATTTGACAGTTTGTCTAGGCGCTCACTAGGCTATCGGGTTTATCTGGTGTGGCGACTTCAGGCAACATTAGAGTTGGGGCCTGAACGTGTTCAAGCGTAGTTTCCGGAGTCGGATGCATTAGTAATGAAACTGGGGTGGCATCAATCTGAACAGGCTCAGCATTAAGTCCAGCTTGGATCATTGCTTCTTTGCCTATAACCCGTTTTATCATTTCACCTTGTTCGCGTGAATGAAATCTAGCTTCTGATATGTCGCGAGCTTCATCTCTATTTAGGCCTACGGCAGCAACAAAAATGGGGTCGTTTTTGGAATTTAACCCAGAAAGTTGATGCGCGTTTGGGAAACTGTTGGGATCTTTCATAGTTCCTTTCTTACTTAACGTCCAAGAATTATAGTACTTTTTGTTTTAGGACAATATGAATATTCTAACAAATTATTGCGCTTATGTCAATTACTGGACTTTATTTTCTTGTCCGAGTAACTTAGCCCGCAGTTCTTGGAAACGACGTTGTTGATCAGCCGCTAGATCTTCTGGCGATGGTTGTTTAGGTGCAACCACTTGCCCGTTTTGAGCCCTTTGTTGACTATTTTGGTCATTGCCATTGCCATTTGGCTTGCCACCACCAACGACATTTACAACTGGGATAACAATCGGGCTACGGCCAGTTTGTTCAAACAAGAAATGAGTCATATGATCTTTTAATTCGGCCTTGAACCGATCCAGATCAATCCGTTTAAAGCGCTGGCCAACTGCCCGCCGTAATTCGGCTCGGAAGTTGTTCATTAACTCCTCATTGTCTCTTATATATATGAATCCGCGAGTGATGATATCTGGACTGGTCAATAACTGGCCGGTCTTTTTATCAAGTGTCAAAACCACAGCTACCAAACCTTCTTCAGCTAACATCAGGCGGTCTTTAACAACCACATTACTGACCACGGCACCGGTTTGATCAACTAACAGACTGCCGTGCGGCACTTGGCCAGCATGTTCAATCTTGTCGGCGGTCAACATCAAGCTATCACCATTATTGGCTAGAATAACGTGATCGCGCGTCCAACCTTCTTCAATGGCTAGCTCGGCATGGTATTTACGGCGCAGAAATCCAGCATGAACTGGTATCACAAATTTCGGTCGAATAAGCTTAAGCATGTCACGCATCTCATCGCGACGAGCATGGCCTGACACGTGCAACGGACCGCAACCATCTAGCTCATAGGTCGGGTGTCGAAACAAATGCAGACCCATCTTTGATAGACTATTACTTATCAGGTCGTAGCGAACCTCGTTGCCAGGGATTGGCGATGAGCTAATCACTACCGTATCACCAGCTTTTAGTTTGATGTGTTTGTGTTCACCTTCACTCATACGCTGCAAAGCGGCGCCCGGTTCGCCCTGGCCGCCGGTACACATTACTAGTACTTTTTCATCTGGGAAATTGGAGATGTCACGCATGGCAACCATTGTGCCCTTTGGTACTTTTAAAATACCTTGACGGACAGCGATCTCGGCATAGCTCATCATGCTGCGACCATCAAAGGCAACCTTGCGGCCAGCTGCTACTGCAGCGTCGATAATCATTTGAATACGGTTCATGTTGCTCGAAAAAACTGCACAGAAGATTCGGCCGTGCGATTTGGCGATGACATCATGAAATGATTGCAATAGGGTGTGTTCGGTTGGCGTACGGCCTTCCGAGTCTGCATAACTACTCTCTGTGAGTAGTAATAGAACACCTTCGTCACCAAGTTGTTTCAGTCTATTGGTATCACTTGGCAGGTGATCCAGTGGTTCGGGATCAAGCCGAAAATCGCCGGTGAAAATGATTCGGCCAACTGGCGTATCAATGCTGACCGAAGTGGCGTCCGGAATCGAGTGCGTGATACGGATTAGTTCGATCATAAACACACCGACTTTGAGTTTCTCGTGATTGTCCATGTTCATAATTACCAGCTTGGGCGTGTAATGTTCGGTGCCATTAGGTACATCTTCAAAGCTTTTTTCGACAATTCCCAGGCTAAAGCGTGAGCCGTAAATTGGCGCTGGAAACATCGGTACAATGTGTTTCAAACCACCAATATGGTCCAAGTGTCCGTGGGTAACCACGTAGCCTTTAATTTTGTGGCGAATGGCTTCTAAATAGGTTGGGTCAGCAATTTCATAATTGATGCCGGGAAGATCAACGCCCAAGTTGTTGCCGCAGTCGACAATAATGGCATCGTTTTCATATTCTAAAATAGCTGTGTTTTTCTCGCCGACGTCATCTAAACCACCGAGGAAAGTCAGTTTGAGTTTGTTAAAGTCATCAACGATTACGTTGGCACGTTTTAATTTCTTAGTCTCGGCGCTGGCATATTCATTGACCAGTTTCTGGGCCATTTCGGAAGTCCGTTTTTGGGCACGAATAGCTGCCCCACGGCTGGCCCGTGGCGCCGCATGTGCACCTGGATTGGTCGGTCGAGTTGGTCTTGACTGATTGTTAGGTTGTTTGGGATTCATTAGTTCTCCTTAAATTAATATTGTTTTAGTTAGTTTCGATAAGTTTGATGATGGCCGGAATTTTGGCGAAATCATCGATTAAAGTTTGGCGCATAGCACCGTTATACAGTGCGGCCGCCGGATGGAATAGTGGCAAGTAGACTTGGCCCTTTAAGCGTTTAGGCTGGCCATGTACCGCTGAAATCTGCAGCTCCGGCAGAAAGCAATTTAAGCTATGTCGGCCGAGCGTAATGACGATTTTCGGCTGAATTATATCCAACTGAGCCTGAAGATAAGGTAAGAAAACTTCCTTTTCCTCCGGTAACGGATCGCGATTATTCGGTGGCCGATACTTTACGATATTGGTAATGTACACGTCTGAGCGCTTCAGTCCGATGGACTCGAGCATCTCGTTCAAGAATTTGCCAGCGGCTCCGACGAACGGTTTGCCCTGCTCATCCTCATTCTTGCCTGGTGCTTCACCGATTAGTACGATGTCAGCATCTGGATCGCCATCACCAAAAACTAGTTGAGTGGCGGTCTTGGCCAGGTCTGGGCAGATATTATTTTTGATGATATCTGCCTTAATCTGATCAAGTAGATCTTGCTTAGTTTGTTTACTTGCCATTTCGCTTAATTTGCACAGCTTTTATCAGAAATCTAGTGCTCAGGATTAGTAATAGGATGACAATGCCGTATTGGAATAGACTGCCGGTGTCGACAGCCCGCGTGAACATTAAATAGGCCAAAATTATGCCAATCACACCAGTTACGATGAGCGTTTTGGGGTCATCAGCTACTTGTTTAGTTGACGACAGCTTCGTCACGATGACTCCTTTCTCGTTCAACGGCTTTCATGCTGAGCTGTAACCGGCCGCGATCATCAATGGCAACTAGTTTAACGGTTACTCGATCGCCTTCTTTGACCACATCGCTGGGTTTTTCAACCCGTTCTTCCTTCATTTCACTAACGTGAACAAGGCCTTCTTTGCCCGGCATAATTTCCACAAAAGCACCAAAGTCCAGTACGCTCACTACCCGACAATTTTCGTAAATTTTGCCGACCTCTGGATCGTCCGTAATGTTTTTTATCCATTGGATAGCTCCGTCGATTGATTTCTTGTCAGGGCTAGCAATGAAGACCGTACCATCGTCTTTGATATCAATTTCAGCACCAGTTTCAGCAATGATTTTATTAATCATTTCGCCACCTTTGCCAATAACTTCACGGATTTTGTCCGGATTAATACTGATAGACTCAACCCGTGGAGCATATTCGCTCATTTCCTTACGCGGTTCAGATAAGGTGTCGAGCATGCTTTTTAAGATGAAAGCGCGGCCTTCTTTGGCTCGCATCAAAGCTTCTTTAAGTACATCGACGCTTAGACCATGGACTTTCATGTCCATTTGAAGAGCGGTAATGCCCTTCTCGGTACCTGCTACCTTAAAGTCCATGTCACCGGCAAAATCTTCGGCGTCAGCAATGTCACTTAATATAAAGACTTTGTCGCCTTCCTTCATTAGACCCATGGCAATACCACTGACTGGCCGTTTGAGCGGTACGCCAGCATCCATCAGCGCCAAACAGCTGGAACAAGTTGCTGCCATACTGGTGCTACCATGTTGGCTCATGATTTCGGTGACACTACGAATGGCGTATGGAAACTCCACTTCAGTCGGTAAAACCGCTGAAATCGCCCGCTCAGCCAAATAACCATGACCAATTTCGCGGCGACCGGGACTACCCAATCGTTTAATTTCACCAACGGTGTAACCAGGTGCATTGTAATGGTGGAAATAACGACGTTCGCCGTCTCTTTCCATGGTGTCAATCATTTGCGAATAGCTTAACGGCGCTAATGTAACGACGTTCATAGCTTGAGTCATGCCTCTCGTAAACAAACTTGAACCGTGTGCACGAGGCAAAATACCGACTTCACTCGACAGTGGTCGAATCTCGTCTAATTTACGGCCATCCGGACGAACATTTTCTTCTAAAATACCATTACGAACATCTTTGTTAGCGGCCACAGCAAAGGCTTCTTGATAAGCATTTTTAACTTCAGCAAAACCGTCACCCAGTTTCTCCTCAAAGTGAGCCATTAGATCTTGGCGAAGCTCGTGCATTTTAGCGTGACGCTCAGCGTATGGAGCCCGAATGTTTTTACCAAGCTTGCCTTTAAAGTACTCATCAACCTCTTTTTGAATGTCGGCTGGTGGCAAATCAAGTTCGAACTCCTGAGCTGTAACACTAACTTTCTTAACCAGTTCTTGCTGTAACTTAATGGCTGGTTGGATAGCTTTGTGAGCAAACTCTAGGCCGGCTACTACTTCATCTTCGGTAGCTTCGTTGGCACCAGCTTCGACCATCATGATGGCTGATTCAGTACCGGCTACAAACAGATCTAATTTACTGTTATCCAGCTCTTCCAGGCTCATAAAGGCAGTTGGGTTGCCGTCTTTTAGACCAACACGTACACCGGCGACTGGACCTTCAAATGGTGCGCCGGTTAGCATTAGTGCGGCGCTCATGGCAATCATGGCGATAGCATCTGGCCGAAAATTAGGATCCAGGCTCAAAACCGTAGCTACACCTTGAACTTCGTGTCGATAACCCTTTGGCCAGAGTGGTCGAATCGGTCGGTCAATTAACCTTCCAATCAGCACCGCATCGTCTGATGGTCGACCCTCACGCTTAATATAACGACTGCCGCTAATCTTGCCAGCCGCGTAAAATTTCTCTTCATAATCAATACTCAATGGAAAGTAGTCAAAACCTGCTAATGAGTTCTGACTAACTTCAGCTGTGCCGAGTACAACGGCGTCGCCGTATTTAGCCATGACCATAGCTGTGGTTCGAAAACCAACACGGTTAACTTCTAGTGTCAGTGTCTTACCACAAAACTCAGTGGTTACACTGATTATTTCTTTACCTTCGGGATTTATGGTTTTTCCCATAATGTTTCCTTTCTGGAGCATGCGCTACAGGGTGCAAATATAAGACTTTCGCTTGTGCTTCTATGACAAGTCATATATCTGGTCTCTGCAGCTCATACCCTATCTAAGCTTTAATGTGCACAAGCTTGGCGTCTCTATTCAAGAGAAGCGTGGTCTGTACAAATTATTTCCGAAGTCCAAGTTTTTTGACGAGTTTCAAATAAGCTGTGCTATCTTCTTCGGCTAAGTATTTAAGCAGTTTTTTGCGCTTACCAACCATCTGAACCAAACCCCGTCGAGCCATGAAGTCATGCTTGTTGGTCTTCATATGAGCCGTAACTTCAGCAATACGTTTGGTCAAAATACCAACCTGCACCTGAGGCGAACCGGTGTCTTCCTTCTTGGTTGCCAAATCGGCAATAACTGCCTTTTTATTCTCACTCGTTATCATACTTCAGCTACATTCTAGCATACTTCTATCTGTTAATCAAGTGTTTATTGGACTGGTTGCTCTGGGCTTTGAGTTGAGTTGACACTTCCCAAAAGTTCGCTGAAAGCATTTAACTTATCAGTTACCGCTCGGGTATCCTTAAAACCATAGCCAATATCCGTACCATTAACCCTTACGTCACGCAAAGTAAGATAGTTAAAGCCTGGCGAAGGATCATACCTGTATTTAATCGCTAGCTTTTCATGCCCTATAAAACTATCGTGCTTAATAAATGCATCGGCGACATACATAGCTGTCAACGGACCAGGTATAGGTGGAGGATCATCATGATGATTACGATGTCCATGGTGTTTATTTCGCTGGTCGTACCTGAATCGATAAATTTGAAGTTTAGGCTGATCGTCAGTCGTCACCTCTGGCAATTGTGGCACTTCAAGTGGCGTAACTAACTTCTCAACTACTACTCTAGAATCATTAAATTCAGCTCGGCCCATGAGATAAGGGCTAAGACTGGAAAAATTATAATGTTTGGTATGCTCATCAGTTTCTGAAAGATTAGGAAGTTTAACGAATTCCGTACTTACATTGCCAACCTGCATTTGATCAAATAGAATTCGGCCCATTTGACTTTGCACGCCAATGGCTTTTCGTCTCAAGCCTTCTGACTCTTCTCTTAGGCGTTCCGACTCAGCGACTTGGGTTTTAAATTCATCAACTGATTCTTGGAGGTTTTGAGCAATTCTTTCCATAAGTCTCCTTTATCTAAACTAATCTAAATCCTCAAACTCTTTTAAGTCAAGCAGTAGCAATTAGGTTATTTGAGATTTTTTCGGCAGAAATATTTTCAACTTCAACAGCGTTTTTTATTGTGAAATCTCCGACTTGGGTGCGGCGGAGGTCACTCATATAGGCACCCGCGCCGAGTTTTTGACCGATATCTTCTACCAGACTACGAATATATGTGCCGCTGGAAACTTTAGTAGTAAACTTCACGATTGGATATTTATAATCGGTAATTTTTAAGGAGTAAATTGTGACTTGGCGAGGTTCTAATTTAACTTCTTTACCCTGCCTTGCCAGTTTGTAGGCCCGTTGGCCATTAACTTTTATAGCTGAGTAGACCGGTGGAGTTTGCTCGATTTGTCCGATAAATTGTTCAACCATCTTTTGAACTTCAGCTGGAGTTGGCTGATGAGTACTTATTTGAGTCTTCTCGCCTTCATCATCGCCCGTAGTGCTGGTTTCACCCAACTTCATAGTGACTTCATAGACTTTATCGAGCTTTGATAATTCAGTGGCCTTTTTGGTGTAACTGCCGACTAAAATCACTAATAAACCGGTCGCTAACGGGTCTAGTGTGCCAGTGTGGCCAACTTTTACCTTTGTGCCAGTTAACTGACGAATAATTGACCGAGTCTTGGCCACCACATCAAAACTCGTCCACCCTTTCGCCTTATCAACCAACAAAACACCGTTCATAGACTACTAATTATAGAGGAAAATTTACTAAAGGATTGGTGGGGCGAAGGGTTTAAGATCGCCAGGGTCAGGATTGGTTGCGCTATTGGCACTTGGCGGCATCATTGGCGGCGGAACAGGTGGCGGTGCACCAGGCGGTCCAATAGGACTATTTGGAGTCGGTGGCTCATCGGATTGATCAATTGGTTTTTCTGGTTCTTCTGGCGCGTTAAATTGCGGCACACCCGAGCTATCGACAGTCATGCTTGGCAGTTCCGGCTCAGCCGGCTTCTCTTCGGTAGTTATTGCTTCTCCATCATGGCCAAGATCGAGATTTAACGGATTGGCATTGAGAGCGTCAATCGGCGGCAATGGTGGTTGATTGGCGGCATCGGGCATAATCGTTTGACCGGCTGGCGGAATAAACGGTGCTGTTGGCACATTTTGCTGTGGCGCTTGAGGCGGTGCTACATTAGTCGGCGCCGGATAATCAGTCGGTTTAATTGAACTATTGGCCACATAGACAAATGGCGTTGGAATTACTGGTGAGACGGCGTCGGAATTTGTTTTGGCCGGTTTTGACTGCTGATGCGGACTTTTAACAAATTGTTCCAGCTCAGCAAGGGTTGGCGGAACGGCATCAGGGTCGATTGCCGGTGTACCCCCAGGTGCTACGGGTATCGTTGAGCCATCAGGCGCTTGAGTGGTAAACATATTGGCCGTCGTCATATCGGCTCCGGGCTGATTGTGACTAAGCATTGGCAATCGTGATTGTGCCATGCCGGCCGTAGCTTCGCTAGGTTGACTTAAGTTATCAGGTGCTGGATTAGTGGTCGCTTGAATCTGATCTTGCCACGGTAATGGCCGAACTAGATAAGGATTGGCAGTTGGACGTGGTTGAACTTGCGGTATGGCACCACGTGGTGGTGCCATTGGTAGTGGCGCTGGTCCGCGTGGCAATGGTTCGGCCAAGGGTTGTGGTGCTAGTGCTGGCATGCCTTGAATCGGCGTTGATGTGACGTTATTGCCGTGGTCAATTTTACCGTTGTTATCAGGTAGTTTCTGGTCATGGTCAATTTTGACTGAGTTGCCTTCCTCGCCAGATACAGCAATCGATGGCTTGCCGGCTACGACACCCTGGTTATTGTGTAATGAAACAGGTTCAAGTTTGTCGGCCACTAACTGCTGATTAGCACCGGCCGACATTAATTTACCGCTGATATTCATGGTCGCTGCGCCGGTCTTGGAGTTTCGGAAACGGTCGGTTTCGGCGACAATTCCAGTCAAAAAGGCGGTAGCCATTTGAGCATCCAGAAGATCGGGCTTGTTCGATATCAAACCAGAGATAAATACCACTGTTTCACACAGACTACTGGACTGCGCATCAACCAAATTCATAGTGCCGACATCGCTGCCGGTATCGAGGTTAATTGAAATAATCGTAGCGTCATGCAAAATTCGGCCGTGAGCGGTAATCGCTTGATCAAGCTCTTCTCGCCGTTTGACGCCAAGCGCTACCACAGCATCAACATTGAAATCGCCTTGACTGAACTGCAAATCCTTTTGGTCAATCGATGTTCGATAAGGGGTAATAAATATTTTGACTAGTTTATCTTCAACTTTATAACGCAATTTATCGGCTTTGGATTTATCTAGCGCAATAATGAAATCGCGCAGACTGTCGGTGGTTCGCTCCAGGGTTTTTTCGGGTTCTAGAAATTCAAGAATTGATGGCACTGCCCCGCTGAAAACAGCGGTCGAGTGTTTGCCGAGCTTATTCAAAAGCAAAGTTAAACCAATCGCCGCTGACAGTTGGTCAACCGACGGGTCGTTACTGACCGTCACGAGGACGTTGTTAGCCTTTTTGAGACTATCTGCAATCTGTGTTTTTAGATTGTCCATTTTTGTTTTTAATCCTCAGGGGTGAGTTTAGCATAAAAAACATAAGCTTGTCTACTGTTGTCAACTATTTTTGCAAGTGGTCAAATTTTGATTGACCATTAACTCTTTGCATTATCTGTAATTTTAGGGTATATTTAGTCCCAGCATTTTTTAGTAAATTTAACTAGAGGAACTAAATGCCGATAATCAAGTCAGCTAAGAAGCGTGTGCGAGTGTCTCGAAAAGCCACCGTGCGAAACGTCAAAACGAAGCGATCGATCAAGACCGCTTTGAAGGCTTTTCAAGCTAAATCAACTGATGACAACCGCCGCCAAGTCCAAAGTGCCCTAGATAAGGCTGGCAAGAAAAACGTTATGCACAAGAATAAGGTTGCTCGTAAACAACGCCAGTTAGCGGCTCAAGCCAAAGCCGCCGGTGTTAAAATCGGTAAAGTAGCTAAAAAACCAGTCTCCGCCAAGCCTAAACCATCTGTCAAGAAGACTACAATCAAAAAACCTGCCACCAAAAAAGCTCCAGCTAAGAAAAAATAATAATCATTTTGCAGGATTAGTTAAGTTAAATAATAAGTTTTTTAACGCTTCGTCGGGGTCGATGGCAGTGGTTTTGAGCTTCTCATCCAGTTCAGTAACTTCAGTGATTAACTTCTTGAGCTCGACATAACTCAGTTTTTTAGCAATTGTTTGGTTTTTTTGAACGACATACGGATTAATCTTGGCTTGGCTAGCAATTTCGGCAACTGAGCGCTGACCGGCTGTTTTAACCACCGCCAATATATGTAACTGCCAAGCCAGCATACCCATGATATTTAATGGCTCGACTTTGAGCCTTCTCTGTTCATCATAGAGTTTAAGTGCTCGCTTGGGGTTGCCGGCAAAAGCCGCGTCAATCAGTTGGAAAATTGTGCTTTGTGGAGTTTCTTCAGTTAAAAGATCGATGGTTTGACGAGTAATTTTAGGATTATATTCCAGTAGCTTTTGCAATTCATTGAATAGCATTTGCTGATTCAAACCAACTCGCTCTACCAGATAATAAGCGTCGTTTGGTGACAGCTGACCGTCACGCTTTTGTGCTTCTTTGGAAAGCCAATTAGCTAGCTGTCGGGCATCGAGTTCATTACATTCGATAAACTCGGTCTTGGACTTCAAAAATTTATAATAACTGAGGCGCTTGTCTAATTTAGGCTCCACAATAATCAAATCTGTTGAGTCAGCTTGCCGGTCAAAAGCCTGTTTAAATTTTTCGGTAAAGTCTTTGTTGGCACCCGGACTTCTTAAAACCACTAGCTTTTTTGAAGCTAGAAACGGCAAACTCTCTATACTGTTTTGAATCCGGTCAAAGCTTATCTCTTCCCCGTCCAGCCGCTCAAGCGCTAAATCGCCATGTTCATCGACAAATTTTTTAACTAGCTGTTTGAGCCTGTGTTGAATTTCGAAGCTATTTGGTCCGGTCAGTGTGGTAATCATGACTTAACCTTCTGGCATTTGGGACATAGGTGGGTGCCGCGTCCAGCGACTCGGATTTTGATGATGGTTGTGTCGCAGCGTGGACAGCCTAAACCATTGCGTCGGAAGACTTTGGCAAAGCTTAAATAGCTGCCACGTTTACCATCAGCGTCAACATAATTGCGATCCGTTGAGCCGCCTTTTTCGATTGCTAATTTCAGTACATAGCGAAGTTGTTCAAATAATGTGTTCAACTTGCGTGGACCGATGTTTTTAACTAAGGTTTTAGGATGAATTTTAGCTCCCCAGAGGCTTTCATCGGCATAAATATTGCCGACTCCGGCAATCACCGATTGGTCCAAAAGTGCGGCTTTAACAACCGAATTTGGTCGCCTTTTCAGCCGCTCGGCAAAGTCTTTAGCCGTGAAATCATCGGCTAAAGGTTCAGGTCCGATTTTTTTGAAAAAATCGATATTTGGTACTTCAGCCGTAGGAAGCAACCGCACCCAACCAAACTTCCGTTGGTCGTTAAAAAACAATTTGGCGCTGTCCTGCCGTTTTGCCAAGCTCAAAATTACATGTGTGGTTTTGTCTGGCAAGTCGCCGACCAATGAATTGTTCGGATGACCGGCTCCCCAGCGGTCTTTTTCACTGCGATAAACTAGCTGTCCCGTCATTTTAAGGTGGATTACTAGTGAATATTTACTGCTTAGCTCTATTAACAGAACTTTAGCACGACGTTTAACTAAGACGATTTTGGCACCAATCAGAAACTGCTCAACAGCCTCATTAGAATTAGGAAAACTTTTGGGCCAATCAAACCAGACATCGGTAATTTTTTGACCGATAATCCTATTCTCCAGCCCACGACGAACTGTCTCAACCTCAGGCAACTCTGGCATAACTCTATTTTACAGTAGTGATCGTATGTAAAATTACCTACAAACTCAGCAACTTGATATACTATTAACATTAGTTCGATACAATAAACGTTAAGATATGGCTACATCCAAAAATAAGACTAAGGTCAATGCCAGCAAAATTAAGCTTTACGGCCCGATCCCACGCACCCTTGGCACTCTGTTAACAGTATTGGTTGTCACTTCAATGTTTGGCTTAGTTGGCTATCGACAATTGCAGTCATCACATGCCCAAACGCTTCCAGGCTATTCAAACCAAGGTTCAACTCAACCAGTAACTTATCACTATACAGCCACTGCTGATCAGACACCGACGGCAAAATCTAGTTATCCGTCTAATTTCCAAACCCGCCTAATCTTTTTCAGCGCCTTAATTGTCGGTACAATCATTTTGATTTTTCTACTGCGACTATGGGGTTAACCCGTCCAAATCTTTTATAATACTAATATGGAAAGTTTAGGCGGTCTGCTTGGCCAGCAAAAATTTGTTGAGCCACCCGAAATAGCGGCAATTAAAGATTACGTGCAGACCAAGTATAAGTCGCCTGTTAGTATTAAAATCGGCGATAAACAGATTACCATTATCACAAGTAGTGCGGCGCTAGCCGGCACATTACGCTTAGAACTCCACACTCTTCAAGAACAGCTAAAAACAGAGAAAAAATTAATTATTAGGATTGGCAGTTAAGTCGGTCACATCTATAGTTACATGATGACTAGCTTGCTCTGCGCCAAGTAAAGCCACTTCCCCCAACGGTCGAACTATGGTGTGTGGATCGTGCTTAAACTCTTCCAGATCGACTGTAGCGTCGACAATCATTGGGAAAGCCAATGGATCTTCAAGTTCATGACTGTCTGAAATCTGTTCAAATCTAAAGGTTGTTGACATGTTTGTTTTCCTTGCTTAAGGGTTAACTACATTTTTAGTCTAGGCCTACTACCGAAACTTTGTCAACCCATAAGCGGTTCTAACTCATTTTTCATCTGCTCAAAGTCATGATAAACAATCACCTGCATACCGACTGCTCGAGCACCATCAGCCAAAGACTTCATATCGTCAATGAAGACACATTCCGACGGTTCTACCCCTAACTTCTGGCAAACGATTTGGTAAGCTTCAGGATCAGGTTTAGTGTAGCCGATTTCACTACTAGCCGCGGCAAAGTCAAAATACTCATCCTTCGGATGAGATTTATTAAAAATTTTAGCTAAGAAATCACGATCTATATTTGATAACATCGCTGTCTTAAATTTTGGCCGCAGTTTTTTTATATAATCGAGTAATGATTCATCAATGGCGCCATCAACATAAATCACGCCAAAACAATCGAAAATAACCGCTTTTATCACCACCTCAGTCTAACAAATTATTGATCAAACACGCCGCCAGTAAAGTCAGCGTAATCAGTCAATTGCATTTGCATTAGTTCACGTACGGCTGGACCACTACCAGCAAATGGACCAATCGCAGCATCACAACTGGTACTCCAGGTATCACTAACCAGCTGGCCAGTGTCATCATAAAGCTGGTAAATATAGATATTACCACCAGCACAAACACCACGGTAATCAGTAATCGCGCTTGGGCGCTTTAAAGTGAAGCCAGTGCCATTAAGCGCACGAATGAAGTAAGTAAAGGCTGTTTGGTTATTTTTATAGTGTTTCTCTTTCTCAACAGTCTGGTTATAGCCATCTAGAACTGACATGCTACGATCATCGGCACTTATCGTCATATTAATAGCCCGACGCTTCTCGTCACCGACAATCGGGCCAAGAGTAGTCACTGAAACGCTAGCATCTTTGTCCTGATAATCTAACAGACTAATAACCTTATTCTTGGCAGTAGTCTTTTTAGTAGATTTACCACCAGGATGCGACACAATTACAGCAACGGCCACACATGCTAAGACAACAATACCTAGGGCAACTCCAAAATACTTCGAATTCATAACCAGCATATTATAGCATTATGTTAATGCTTTTGCAAGTATAAAACCATCCTGCTAGCCCTGCCCGTCATCTGTTACGTTCCAATTATTATAACTAACACCTGGAATCGGTTCATTTGGGCGATTGTTAGCTCGAAAAGTTAGTGATATCCGATCATCAATCACATTATCGACACGATGTTCTGGTCTTAAATCATGATACCAACTGCCGTGCAAAAAACCGCCTCTCAGAATTATCATGTCACCTGGCCCGACATACAGTTTTTTAGGTTCTTCGGTCTCATACATTCGGTGATAAATTTCAGCTTGACCGGATATGCTGGCTGACACGATTAAGCCTTGGTGTCTTTCATTATCTTTATGCCAGGTCAGGCCGGTTTCACCCTGGTCATAACGCTGAGCCACGGCTTCATCAACTTCCCAATTTGCCAGCATCGGAAAAATACCATCTAGTGAATGAACTAGCGATTTGGCCCTTCTAGCTAAACTAATAATGCCAATCTCGGCCTCACTATCAACATCAGTAAGTTGACTCATTTTAAGTGCGTAAGTACTGAAGTTTTGGGTGACTTCAATCCCACGCTGATTAACAAACTTTTGCCGTGCATCCAGCCATTCCACCGAGGGATTAGTTAGTCGACTATATAACTCTTGGCATTCGTCTTTAGAAATAGCGTTTGGGATGTATAAGACACCGCTGCCCTCTGGCTCTAGCTCGTCTCGAACCCTATCCAAAAACTGGGTTACTTCCAGCATAGATTCGCCGGCCACCCGGTCTAAAAATTTACTTTCTCCAGCCACACCATCATTTTAATATTTTTGCCACTATGATACTAGAGGTAAATGTGTATTATAGTGAAATCATGACCAAGATTGATTTGGCTTTTAAGGCTTTGAAGCGCGTTAATTTCTTACCACCAACAGCTAAACTGTTGGCTGGTTTTGATATGCCCTTGTCAATTGGCCACAGCCAAACTAACAGTCAGCCAACTACGGTGCATCGAATGCTTGAATGGCTAGACCCTCAGTCTGGTGATAAAATCCTGGACATCGGTAGCGGCTCCGGCTGGACAACTGCTCTACTAGCTCATATTGTTGGCCCCAAGGGACAAATTTACGCTGTTGAGCGAGTACCAGAATTAGTTGAGTTTGGTCGCAAAAATGCTACTAAAGCCGGTGTTAAAAATGCTGAGTTTTCCCAGTCAGGTAAAAAGTTTGGTTTACCCGAATACGCGCCCTTTGACCGAATATTGGTCAGCGCCAGTGCTGATAAGTTCCCTGCTGAGTTACTTGACCAACTCAAACCTGGTGGCAAATTGGTCATACCTGTCCAAAGCTCAATTTTAGAAGTTACAAAATCTAAAAATGGCCAAATCAAAACTAATGAACACCCTGGTTTCATTTTCGTCCCACTAATAAAGTAACAAACTCTTACTTTTTGTGGGATTTTTCGTAGTCGGCAATGGCTTTGGCCACTTGGCCGTCAGACTTCATGTTTTCCCAAAGAGTTATGTTTTTTCGTTCAATCACCATTTTATCTTCGGGTGAATGCAGTTCCTTGCCCAATTTCGTTAGCGCTATTTGGCCAGCAATCGTTCCGTCAGGGTTAATATTGCCACTTTTTAAGTAATAAATATCCTCAAGCGTTAGTGTACTGGCATCAACGTGTGTAATTTTGCCGAAGTAAACCTGATTATTGTTCAAAAACACGGCCTGGAATTCATTTTTGTCGATTTGGGCGGCAAAATATTTATTGGGTTGTTCAAGTTTAGTAACTCGGCTGTCTAGATCGTTAGCTAGACTCTTTACGGAGGTTATTTCTTTGACTAAATAACCAGCCAACACTAAAGATGCTATTAATATTGGCAAAATTAGCGACTGAAAGTTAAACTTTTTCGATTTAGTTGATGAATTGGATGATGGTTGATCCATAATTTATTCCTTCATTAGTTAAATTTAAACTAGGTTGACTCTTCCACCCTTATCAGAAAAATCCGATCTTCAAAACCACCTCGGCTAACGGCCCTCTCTTGTCGAACAGATTCCAAATGTTCACTGTTAAATCCATAAGCTACACTGATAGCGCCTATAACCTCTTGGACATCAGCTAGTTCTAACATGTTAGGATTATCTTTAAACTCCCGACTTTCTTCTTCTAGCTTATCTAATAAAGCTTGCTTATATTCATCTTTATTAAGTACCCGAGTAACAGGAGTATGGCCATCCGCTTCAATAATTTCAGGTATTCTGTCTCGAACTAATTTGCCGTATTCTGTCATAACAAAAAGGCTTTGCCGGTGTCGATCTCTTCTTTGACGGTGTCCATCAGCAATTTATTATTGAGCTTTAATTCTTGCCCACCGCCGTTGATAACAATGTTTATCCATTTGTGCCCGGGATTTTCCTGCATTTCATAGGGCACTTTTTTATCATCCAAAATCAGCCGCGCGGCATCAAAATTTGGAAACAAAAATTCGGCGTGTTCGAAACCGACGACGTCTTTGCCAGCTTTTTCAGGCCGTGGTTCCATAATCTCGACCCAACTAACTTCGCCAAAGCGACCAATGTTGATTGAGCCATTAATCTGGACACTAGCCAACCGGCGTTTGTTCATAATAACAGATGTGATCTGGAAAGAGTGCGGCCTGAAAAGCTCAATAAGTCGGGCGAAATCGGCGCCATCCTTGCCCTTAATAGCCACGTGATCGGGCTTGTTAAACCATTCTTCAGGCAATTGATGAAGAGCCACAAACTTATTTAGCGCCCCGACATAGCTTTTGATTTGTTCTAAAAACTGCTCCACATTTCCCTCTAAATTCTCGTTGCCTTACGCATCGCCATTTCGTCCCAAACAATATTTTGGGTGGCTCTACTTGTCAATTTTACCTCTCGATCGTTACCAAAGCCAACCTCAATATAACTGCCAAAATCATGCTTACGTTTAGTAAACGGTATTTCTTTTTCGGTTAATTCGTCTTTGGTTTTGTCATAATCAACTCGGTAAAAGCCGACGTGATCTAAACCAATGCGATCCTGCCCCTTTGACTTTGGTTTTGGCTCTGAAATCCTCACCCAATCAATTGGGCCGAATGGCGGCAGAGCTATAGTGCCGAGCAATTCAGCTGTGGCAACCAATCGATCGTCACGTCTGACGGCGGTTATCTCGTGTGACATCGGCCGAAATTTCTCAATTAACTTATTGAAATCATCTTCATCGGCCGCTTTTAAGGCAAGGTAATCCGGCATACGGTTGAAAACTTTTAGGCCAGTCTGGTGGCGAAAATCATTCAGTTCTTGAGCATAATCACCTAATTGTAGCTCTAGCTCTTTCATAGTTAACTCATAATAACACCTGTAAAACCGACTAACCAAAAGCGCTTATTTGAAAATTTCTTCAAGTAGTTCCGGAAATTCCGGCGTTTTCATAGTACCAATTGTAAAATGGCCGTAATCGTGAAAAATTCGGACATCCAAATTCGGTATTTCGGCTTTTAACTTTTTAAGCGAAGTCTGCATCTCTTCTTTGTCATTATCGGAGTGAAAAACAATTAAACTTTGAGTGCGTTTAACAAAGTCGGGGTCAATTTTAAAGTCAAAGAAATCTTTATCGCTTCTTTCGACATCAATCCAGGGAGCTACCAGCACAACTTTGCCAACCTTTAGTTTGGGATGTTCACTGAGATAGCGTACCCAGAAACCGCCGCCGCAACTGTGCCCTACTAAAATGGTTTCGGGCCCAATTTCAAACCGCTCGACTTCTTTAACCCACTCTTTCCAAACCGGTTGAAACGAAAACGGCACTTCGGGCGTAACCGCTGCAATGTCATGTTTAAGTAATTGGCTTTGTAGCCATGGCAGCCAGTGTGAGTTGCTCATACTCGGCCGATCCGGGTTGTAATATTCGGCTTTGCTTGGCCGCCCATGTAAAATAATCGCGTTTTTCATTTCGCATTCATCATAGCACTCTAATAATCTTATGGCGTGATAATAAAACTACAGTAAATATAAGATTTATGACGATTAAATATAAGGGGCTTGCTATAGCTGTAATTCTTGTACTAGTTGCTGCAAAAGACGCAAACACTGCACCTAGACCGGATAACGCAAATGTAATCCATGTTTCTTCATATGGTCTTTGCCAGGCATGTTTTAGTGTTGGCATTGAGCCGATTAAGTCGATTGTTATACTAGCTAGCACAGCAATGGCTGGTGAGTTGAAAATGAACCACAAAATTAGACCAACTATTGCACCAAATTGACATGCAATATCAAACAACGCAAATTCTTTATTGCCGTATTTCAGACCCAAAATCACAACTGCTAGGCACTCAACGCTAGCTGATAAAGACAAAATTCCAGCTGCATATTGATGATCGCTTAAAGATGCTGCAGCTGAAATTCCACCTAATAAAGCCCAAGTAAACCACGAAACCACACGCGGTTTCGTCTTTCTTTTCAAAATATCAACAATGTAAGGTAAAGTGGCCGAAATAGTAATAATACTACTGAGAATAATTAGAATTTGTCTCATATCGGACTAATCATAGCACTGGGTTAATTAAGCGCCCAGATGTTGTCGACGGCAAACACCGGCACAAGTAGCGGCATATCAAGCTGGCCTTCGTCAGGGTCATCGGGCTCAACCGGACGTAAAACTGTTACATCAAATAAATCCAAACATAGTGAATTCAATGCCCGGCCAATGTGAACATAACGAACGGTCGAAAAGTGCCCTTTAACATCCATCTCACCAAATTGAAGACCGTCATAAACTTGCTCCTCAATCGTTAAGCCACGATTGAGGACAAAAGCGCTTGCGGTACGCAGTGCTACCCTGTTCATCCTGTAAGTTTCTTTCGGATCGCCAAGTATATCAAGTGCATTTTGGGCAATTTCTTTGGCCATATCCGGTGGAGCGATAGTAATCGTTCTTTGGAGTTCCTGAGCCGTTCTTAAAACATCATTAGCGATAAACAGTTTTGTTTCATCCACGTCCATTTGCTCTTAATCATATCAGAATAAGATTTGTAGAATTTGGGTATCGGGAGTTTGCTGATTGGCTAAATCATAAACAGTATTGACGTATCTATAGCCATTATTGACCATTTGACCGAACATGTAGCCTCTGTCGAGGCTCAAAGTCTCTGGGTTAATCGGATTCAATGCTTGCGGCTTATCACTGGGGTGACGGTACATCAATAGCCCAGCCAGTGCCACTTCTCGGTCACTCGTTAAAATAGCACTGACATGCCCGGGATTTGCCTCATTAATATTCTGGTATAACATCATGTCGCCCAAAGACGGTACTAAATGGCGCCTGTGCATGTGCCTAAATGGACCTTGACGCTTCTCAAAGACTTGATAGGTTTCAAAATCAACCAGAGCTTCGTCTGGAGCTTGATCCTCTGAGCTTTCCGGATGTGAGTGAAGCGTAAAAAGTATATCATCACGCATATGGTCGTCTTGATCATGAATGATTGTCTTCATTTCAAGTCTCTTAACCAGTTCACCGTCAAAATCTCCCCAATAATCACCGTATACTAATTCTGAAATTCTAAAACCTAAACCCAATGAATAAACTGCAAAACCAGCCTCCATTTCGGCCTCTATGGTATGGTTAGCCACTTTGTGTAAGCTATCACCAAATTCTGGTGATTCAACCAACTCAATAAGTAACTCTGGGTTCTCAAAGCTCGACATTAATGTATATTATAACATCTTAATGTTAATTGGTCAGGCCTCAATCATAGAATCACTTAATCCCGAGATTCCGGCGAATTCTGTCATGAATGGAGCGTGAACGACTTGGTCGAAAAGTCTTCCCTGTTAATCGTTCGTAAACTTGAACGTAACGCCGAGACATTTCCTCGATAACATCAGGAGGAGGTTCGGGCATAGTTTCATCATTGTATGGGTCTGAGTGCTCCTGATACCACAATCTTAAAAATTCTTTGTCGTAATATTCTTGTTCTGCTCCCTGTTCAAACTTATTGTGGTAATCCTCAGCTAGCCAATAGCGCGATGAGTCGGGAGTGTGTATTTCATCGATTGAAACAATTTTATCGTCCGGTCGACGGCCAAATTCATATTTAGTATCGACCAAAATCAAACCGCTACGCCGGGCCACTACATGACCAACGGCGTATAGTGCTCGAGCAACATCTTCAAGATATGTATATGTATTTTGGTCGGCTAAGCCAGTGCTAATTATTTCATCAGCCGTTAATGGGCGATCGTGCTCTTCAAATTTTGTAGTAGGTGTCACGACCGGTGCCGACAGCCGTTCGTTTTTTTGTAGACCATCGGGTAATAAAAAAGTACCAAAATCCCGTTCGCCGGCTTCATATTGCGGCCAAAGCGACGTATTGGTGACACCAGTTATATAGCCCCGTACTACCATTTCTATTGGCAGCACTTCGAATTCTTTAGCTACCATGACATTTGGATCTGGATAACTAACTGTTGCATCCTCAATAATCAACCTTGAATGAGTTTGCCAAAATTTAGTCAGCCGATTCACAATTTCACCCTTGTAAGGCACTTCGGTCAAATTGCGATCAAAGGCCGAGTAGCGGTCGGTGGTAATAAACGTCGCTAAACCATCTTTTTTATAAATATCCCTGACTTTGCCGACTGTTTTCTCGCCTAATTCTGGAAAATCCGTTGATTCAAGGATAACAGCCGGATTAGAGCCCAAAAATTCTCTAGCACACGGCTCCGACTCACTCATCTCACTTTAATATAGCACCTTATCTCATGGTACGTAGGTTGGATCCCAACTAGAATGATAATTATCATCTAGCTGAGCTAGTGTCGTCCTGTCTATGTCGTCCAGTCTAAAATCAAAAATCTGAATGTTTTCCTTTATCCGACCCGGATTGCTGGACTTTGGCAAAACGACTAGGTCTTGCTCAACACACCACCTTAACATTATTTGAGCTGTAGATTTATTGTGTTTTTTGGCAATTGCCATTAGTGTTTCGTTGTTCATACTACGACCATGCACTAGCGGTGAGTAGGCCTCCACGACAATATCATTCTGCTTACAATAATCCAGCAGTTTTGGTTGCTGTAAAAACACGTGTATTTCAACTTGGTTTACAGCCGGTTTAACTTCACATTCATTTAACAACTTCTTAAGGTGGCGAATTGTGTAATTGCTAACCCCAATCGATTTTGCCCTACCAGAGCGATGAATTTCTTCCAGTTTTTTCCAGGCAGTATGCCGCAATTTCGTCACTGGAAAGTGTAAAAGCAGTAAGTCGACATAGTCAGTCTGGAGCTTCTCTAAAGATTTTTCAAAACTTGGGATAACTCGCGATGGTAGAAAATTATCAATTGAGATTTTGGTGGTTATAAAAATATCTTGGCGCTTTATATTGCTTTCTTTTATGGCCACGCCAACAAATTGCTCGTTAGCGTAGTACTGGGCAGTGTCAAAGTGCCGATAACCTGCTTCAAGCGCTACTTTAATAGCTTTCTTACACTCGGACTCGTCTTTAATTAGCCAAGTCCCCAACCCGATTTGTGGAATTTGTTGCCCGTTATTGAGTTTAAGATTAGTCACTGCCATTAAACTTCCTGATTCTCGTTAATCAAAGTTCGCCCCAGTTTTTGCCAGTTGAGGCGTCGACGTCGAGTTTGACTGGTAGTTTATAGACGGCTTCCATAGTTTCTTTCAGCATTTTTGCGGTATCTTCGGCCTTATCTTCTGGGCATTCGACAATTAAAGAGTCGTGGATTTGCAGTAAAATCTTGCAATCATCACTCTGTAACTTTTTATAAACATCAATCATCGCCATTTTCATCAGGTCGGCTTCGGTACCTTGAATCGGCATATTTATTGCTTGGCGGTAAGCGGCCTCGCGAACCATGAAGTTGGACGAGTGAATGTCCGGGGTTGGCCGACGACGACCAAACAAAGTCTCGACATAGCCATCCTTTTCGGCCTTTTCACGCAAATGCTTCATGTAGTCAAGCAAAGGTTTACGCAGTTCAAAATATTTATCAATAAAAGCTTTAGCGGCAGCCATGGTCATGCCAGTCGCCACACTCAAACCATGCGGGCTCATGCCATAAATTACGCCAAAATTAATCACCTTGGCGTCGCGGCGCATCTGTTTGGTAACTTCGTCTGGGTCACGATTGTAAACCTGGGCCGCTGTCATAGTGTGGACATCTACCCCGTCATTAAACATCTTGATTAACTCTTCGTCGTTAGCCAAATAAGCCGCTAAGCGTAGTTCGAACTGGTTGTAGTCAGCGCTGACTAGCATCTTGCCAGGGCTAGCCACAAAAGCCGTACGGATTTGCTTGCCAAGTTCAGTGCGCACCGGAATGTTTTGCAGGTTCGGATCATTACTGCTTAACCGGCCTGTTGGCGCCACGGCAATATCGTAAGTGGTGTGCACCCTGGAATTTTCGTCAATCTGTTGTGGCAAAGTATCGACATAGGTGTTTTTGAGTTTGGTGTATTCGCGATATTCGGTAATCAAATTAATAATCGGGTGGGATTCCCGTAGTTTATCCAGCTCAGTGGCCGCTGTTGAGTAACCAGTTTTGCCTTTTTTAATCGACTTGGTATCAAGGTTTAGTTTGTTAAACAAAATATCAGCCAACTGGACTGGACTGCTGATGTTGAATTCTTGATTAGCATGCCCATAAACCTTCTGTTCGATATCGCTGATTTGGTCAGCCAGCTGTTCACCCATAATCTCGAGATAACCACCGTCCAATCGAATGCCCTCTTTTTCCATGTCGGCAATTACTGGAATAACCGGCCATTCAATGTCTTTGGCTAATTTAGCCAGCTTAGGGATGACTTTAAGCTCTTCAGTTTGTTTCTTATATAAAGAATTAATGACGGAGATAATTTCTGGTTCGAGGCCAATTAACTCAGTGCCGTCAAGTTCTTCAAAGCCAGCACCCTCGTAGCCAATTTCGACTTGGGCAAGTTCAGTTAAATTCTGCTCCCGGCGTAGTGAATTAAGTAGAAACGAGCCAATTTGAACATCATGTTCGACTGGCGGCATGTCCAAATCAAGCTCAATAAACAATTGAAGCGTTGATTTGACATCATAGCCGATTAACGACTTGTCTTTTAATGCAGTCTTTAGCGTTTGAGCAGCCGCCTGGTGGTCGATACTGGCTAGATCAATTATAAAAACCCGCTTTTTCGGCTCGACGCTTAACGCAATTACCAGCGGATCTTTGCCGTGTTTACCAGCCGTGCGGCTATGGACAAAAACTTTGTCAGAGCCCGATAAGTCTAGTTGCTTGAGTTTATCAGCGGAATTTATATAAACGTTTTGGCCTAGATTATCAGGTTTAAATGAACTGTGATCGTCGGCTGGTTCCTGAACTTTCATGATTTCAGGAAGTTGTCGTACAAGGCTACGAAATTCCAGTCGCTGTAATATATCGCGGATTTCTTCGGGGTTAGCTTTGCTGCCATCAACTTCCTTGAGATTAAGTTTGATCGGCGCGTCAGTCCAAATAGCACCTAGTTTTTTACTTAAATAAGCCAGGTCTTTGCCGGCCTCGAGTTTCTTGCGAGTAGATTCTTTAGTCAATTCAAGATTGTCATAGACACCATCAAGAGTTTTGAACTCTTTTAGTAGTTCAATGGCGCCTTTTTCGCCAATGCCGGGTACGCCTGGAATGTTATCTGAGCTGTCACCTTTTAAAGCTTTCAGGTCTAGAAATTGTTCTGGCGTAATGCCATATTTCAGGATAAAAGTTTCCGGACGAAACAGCTCGATGTTGCTCAAACCCTTTTTCAGTGCATAGACGTGAACAAGTGGGTGAACTAGTTGCAGCATGTCTAAATCAGAGGTGACTAGTTGAGTCTCGATGCCCTTTTTTGTAGCTTGTAGTGCGAGTGTGCCCATAATGTCGTCGGCCTCATAATCGTCCAGCTCATAGAGTGGCCAGCCAAACGCTTGAAGCAATTCATGTAAAATTGGCACTTGCTCGTAAAAGTCTGGTGGCGCCGGCTTGCGTCCAGCTTTATATTCCGGATAGAGCTTGAGTCGCTTGCGAATATTGGTTTTCGGTTTGTCCCAGGCTACACACACGTAATCCGGCTTTAGCCGTCGAAGTACTTCCAACGCCATGGTCGCAAAACCAAACACGCCGCCGGTTGGCTTGCCATCATTTGTACTCAAATTGGGCATGGCATAATAGCCACGGTAAAAGACTGATTTTCCGTCGATAATAGCTAGTTTTTTATGCTCCGCCATCACCTTTAATTATAGCGCTAACAGAGAAAATATGATATTCGGGTTTATTTGCTAACTTCGGTGACTGTTATACTGGAGTTATTCATGGGTGAAGAACAAAAACAGCTAGCATATTACCGAATCGATCCTTCGACGGCTCTAAGTCAGCTTCAAAGCACCAAAGATGGGCTTGACCAGCAAGTAGTTACCGAGCGACAGGCGCAATATGGGTTCAATCGTCTTGTTGCTGGGCATAAAGAAACGTTTTTGCACAAATACTTGCGCCAGTACAAAGACTTGATGATTGTCCTGTTGATTGGCTGTGCTGTTTTGTCATTCGGTACCGGTGATTCACGGACTGGCATCGTCTTAATTGCAATAGTGTTATTTAACACGATCATCGGTTTTACGCAGGAGTTTAAGGCCGAAAAGCTGATGGAAAGTCTGGAGAAATTGGTTGTACCGGTTACCAAAGTGCTACGAAGCGGCAATTTGCAAGAAATCGCTTCGACCGAGTTAGTACCAGGTGACATTGTTTATATTGAAGCTGGTGATTCAGTGCCGGCTGACCTCCGTTTAATCGACGAGAGCGAGTTGGCGACCAATGACTTCGCTTTAACCGGTGAAAGTAACCCTAGCCGCAAATTCACACACGCTATTGAATCAGACGTCGAACTAGCCAACCGTCACAACTTAGTCTTTATGGGCACAACCGTGGCTATCGGCCAAGCCCACGGTTTAGTTATTGCCACTGGCATGCAGACCGAGCTCGGTCGAATTGCTAGCCTAAGCGAAGACACTGTCACCGACATTAGCCCGTTGCAACGTGAGATGAACAACATTGCCACACGTGTTACTCAAGGCACAGTGCTGTTGTGCGCCATTTTATTGCCAGTCGCTATGCGCTATGGCAATCTGCCGTTCAAGGGTGCTTTGCTTTTTGCTATCGGCATTGCTAGCTCAATTATTCCCCAAGGTTTGCCAGCTGAAATTAACACTGCCCTGGCCCAAGCGGCTAACAAGCTAGCCAAAGCTCGAGCCCTAGTTAAGAAGTTATCGGCTGTCGAAACGCTTGGCTCAACCACTATTATTTGTACTGACAAAACCGGCACACTAACTAAGAACCAAATGACTGTCGAGTCTCTGATGATTGGCTCCAATGTTTACTCGGTCAGCGGCAGCGGTTATGAGGCTAATGGTAAAATCAGTTTTAAAGATCAGCAAATTGGGCATGACCAGCTGAAAAAACTAGAATTATTTTTTGCTAACGGTGTATTTGCTAGCAACGCTCAAGTCAGTCCGCCGGACCACGAGCATTCGGTTTGGTATTGTCTAGGCGATCCGACCGAAGGCGCGCTGATTACTCTAGCTAACAAGGCTGGACTCAACGCAAAAGAACTCGACGCTAGCCACGCAGAAATCAAAGAATTTCCGTTTGACTCGGCTCGTAAACGTATGACCTCGATTCGAGAATATGACGGCAAACTATATGCTTTTATGAAAGGCGCTCCAGAAAACGTGCTTGAACGCAGCAGTCATATTTGGGACCAAGGTAAAGTTAGCCCCCTCAAAAAAACCGACCATGAACAGATTATGGAGCAGCACAGCGACTGGGCCAATAACGCTATGCGCAATTTGGCTTACGCTTATAAAATTCTGCCGACTGACACAGATGTAAAGAAATTAAAGATGGATGAGCTCGAGCATGATATGATTTTTCTCGGTCTTGTTAGTATGATTGACCCGGTCCGTGAAGAAGTAGCCGAAGCTATGACTGCCGCTCATAAGGCACACATCAAAGTTTCGATTGTTACTGGCGATTTTGCACCGACGGCTCGAGCTATCGCAGCTAAAGCCGGTTTAGCGGAGAGAAAACAAGACATCGTCGTGGTTAGCGGCACTGAATTACGTACACTCGATGATGCGCGAGTTTTACAGTTGGTTCTTAGGGGCAGCATTATCTTTAGCCGAGTTAGCCCAGAGGATAAATTACGTATTGTTGAATTAGTAAAAAACAGCGGCCATGTTGTAGCCGTAACGGGCGATGGCATTAATGATGCACCGGCTCTAAAACGAGCCGATATCGGCGTGGCCATGGGTAAAACCGGTACCGACGTGGCTAAACAATCAGCTGACATTATTTTGTTAGACGACAGTTTCCATACTTTAGTTGGCGCTGTCCAGCAGGGCCGAGTTATATTTCAAAACATTAAGAAAGGTACGCTGAGTTGTTTCACCAGTAACGGCGCCGAGTTGATCGTAAACTTGACCAGCCTGTTAACAGTGGTGGCCTTTCGTATCCCGCTTGCCCTAACAGTTATGGAAATTTTGGCGATCGACTTAATTGCTGAATTATTTCCGATTGCCGCACTGGGTTGGGACCCAGCTGATAGCGAAGTCATGAGTGATTATCCACGCGATCCACATGATCATATTCTGAACAAACGTTCGATATTGGATTTACTGTGGTGCGGCATCATTATCGGGGGCTTTGCTTTTACCAACTATTTATTGTTCTTCCGGCGGCACGGTGTAGCGGCTGGCAGCGTTGTTGCTGGTTCACAGCTACATATGAAGGCCACCGCTCTGACCTATCTAACTATCGTGTTGTGTCAGTTGCTCAACATTTTACAGCGCCGTAGTACCAATGGCTTGTTTACTCGTTACCAGTTTCATAATAAGCAGCTGGGCTTTGCCTTTTTAGCTTCCCTAACATGTGTCGGTTTTATTATTTATAATCCAGTGATTGCGCCGTACTTTGGTGCCGGGCCATTAGCACTAGTCGATTGGGCTTATGCGTTGGGTGCTGCAGCTTTATTCGTATTAATCCGTGAAGTCCAGCGAAATATAAACGTTAATCGTCCAAAAACTCACCCTCAAGAAAGTCGCCTAACCTCTGATACAATAGTCCAGGTATGAAAAGAGTGATCGCCTTTGTTGGCATGCCAGGTTCTGGTAAAGGTACTTGCGCCAACTATTTGCACGAAAAATACGGTTGGCCCATGCTGCACTTCGGCAACATGGTTTACGACGAAGTCCAGCGCCGCGGACTAGATAACGTCAAAGATGAGGTGTTTGTACGTGAAGATATGCGCAATAAAGAAGGTAGGGCCGTGCTAGCCAAGCATATTGCCCGAAAAGCTTCTGAGTATTTTGATAAAGGGCCGGAAACCGTCGTCCTTGATGGGCTTTATAGTTGGTCGGAATACAAATACTTAGCCGAAACTTTTGGTGATCAGCTAACTGTCATTGCTATTGCCGCGCCCAAACAAGTTCGACGCCAGAGGGTATTTGATCGCAAAGATACTCATCGCAAATACACTATGCATCAGCTCGTGACTCGTGAAATTGATGAGATAGAAACATTAGAAAAAGGTGGACCAATTGCCTATGCTGACTATACTATCGTTAACGACAGTAGTCCTGAAACCATGCTCGATAAACTTGACTTAGTTTTAAAACTTTTCTAGCTCCTTGGCTGCAATTCGGGCAATCGCGCCGCCCAACGCTTTGGCACGGTCGGGACTACGGCTAATTCGCGTATACTCACTACCGTCAGAGTGTTGTCCATGAATTTCAACACTAGTACGAAGGTCACTATCACCGTCAGAGAAATGCGTTTTAGTAATTTTAGAAATGTAAGTTTTGTCAGTTTCGCCAATTGTTTTCTTTGCTTGGGCATTAATCCGTAAACGGTCGACATCCGGTTCAAAATCACTGATTAAGGTTATAGATGGGTATCGGTCTTTGCCAATTCGTTCAATTTTATCACCGGTCGCTGGGTCAATATTTACCGCTAAGGCATGAGGCACCCCTTCAGCAACCTCTCGGGCTTCAACTACTGGTTGAAGTTCAGGTTCATCGTGGACGGCTTCGTGGAGTAGATCTGACATGATGTTTGTTTTAGATTAACACTTAGATACTATCATGCTTATGTATTTTTGTCAATTTTGTGGTTTTAGTTTATTGCATGGTTTGGGCTCGGGTTTCAGCCTTGACGGTCAGAAACGATACATGATCACGGTTGCGTTCAACCCGCCGCTGTTCCCGTCTAAGTCCAATTGATTTCCTAAACTCGTTTAGAGCCAATCCGCCAACTGCTATCGCTCCAAAATTACCCATTATTCTGGTCGGTGCTTCAATTGGCAGTTTAGTAAATACTTCCGCAGTAAGAGCTGCTGCCTCACCGACCACCAGGACAACTGCAAAATTAGCTACTTTACTAACAGACTGTCCGAACTGAAATTGACGAAAATCACTAATGGCCTCGATTGAACGATCATATTTTTCGCCTTCGCCTCGTAAATATTCAATGTTATCGGCCAATATTTCCGGATGAGTTTGTTCAGCCATTCTGTCTAAGCGCTCATAGTAGTCTTTTTCACTGGTGGCATCGAGCATTATCGTCTCTCCTATTTAATATAGTCATGCAGTTTTTTAGCGTCTTTGTGCTTACGCAGTTTGGCCAAAGCTTTGGCTTCAATCTGACGAATACGCTCTCGGGTGACGCTAAATTCTTGTCCCACCTCTTCTAGTGTATGGCTTTTGCCATCTTCCAAGCCAAAACGTAGTTTCAAAATCTTCTGTTCCCTTTCAGTTAGGGCACCCAACATATCTTTAACGTGCTCTTTCAACAGTTGTCCGGTCGCCGATTCTTCCGGACTAATGGTGTCCTCGTCTTCGATAAAGTCAGCTAGCACTGAATCTTCGTCGTCATCGCGAACGCTGGCATCAAGGCTGGAAATATCCTGCTTAATTTTCATGATGTGCTCGACTTTATCGACGTCGATTTCCATAGCTTGGGCGATTTCTTCGTTGGTTGGTTCACGGTTAAGTTCTTGAGTTAGTCGACGTTGGGTTCGGAGCAATTTGTTAATTGTTTCAACCATGTGCACTGGAATACGAATAGTGCGGGCTTGGTCAGCAATAGCCCGGGTAATTGCTTGGCGAATCCACCAAGTGGCGTAAGTACTAAACTTAAAGCCCTTGTCTGGATCAAACTTCTCAACGGCACGTAGTAAACCGGTATTACCTTCCTGAATTAGATCAAGCAGGTCTAATCCACGGCCAACGTAACGTTTAGCAATCGAGACAACCAGGCGCATGTTGGCTTCGGCCATTTGATCTTTGGCTTTTTTATCGCCAGCCACAACACGTTGTGCCAGTGCTAGCTCTTCCGCTGCAGTTAATAATGGAATTTTGCCAATTTCACGCAAGTACAAACGAACCGAGTCATCAGAAATGTCATCCAAATAAACCGGCACTTCTGGGACTTCTTCCTCTTCAGCTTCCTGGGCCCACTCGTCAGTAAATGACTCAGCATTTGGTTCGGTAAAACCAGAAATTTCAAGATTTAGATCGGCCAGCTCAGTATAGAGTTGGTCCAAAATATCAATATTTTCCGAGGTATCCGGAATTTCTTTAAAAATATCGCGTTGGTCAATCTTGCCGTCTTTTTTAGCTTTGACGACCAAATCATTCTTAGCTTGGACTAAAGCTGGATCAATATCATCATGAGTGGTGTTGTCTTCATCTGCCATGATTTCCTCCTAATTATGAACTTTTAATAATTCATCGAGACTTTTAGCTTGCTCTAATAATTTGGCTGATTCGGTTTCATTAGAATCACGCAAAGCCTCGGTAATAGCTTTCTTTTTGGTTTTGACATAACTCTCTATCAAGCGAATCTGCAGTCGGGTGGCCTCGTTACGAAGCTCTAGTAGCCCGAGATCCTGATAGAGTTCCTCATACTGTAATCCTAAGATTTTAACATAATCCGCCAATGGTTTCAACTCTTTAGCCGGTTCACTAATCTTAAAGTCAGGATTGTTATGCAAATATTCCAGCAAGGCTATGGCCTCCTCATCAGACATCATTTCGGCGGTTAGTTGGTTCAAATGATATCTTAGCGGTGGTTGAAATATGGAGATGGCTAATAAGTGATCTTGAGCCCTTTTATTCTCTAGGCGAGTTTTATTAATACTATTTTCGGTGACTTGGCGGGTTCTGTAGGTGGTACGGCCTTCTTTGATGGCCTTTAATTCGTCCTTGATGGCATCTTCGCTATAGCCTAAAATCTTGGCGACTTTGGCAGCATACAAACCTTGTTCGCCGGCGTTTTCCAGCCGTTTTACCGAAGACAACACGGCTTGCTTGAATTGGTCGCGGCCACTATAGGTCGAAAGGTCAGCTCGCTTTTCGTACTGGGCAATCAGCCAATCTTGAGCATCTTGGTTCTGGGTAATCGCACGGCTCCATAAGCTTGGATCTTTTTTGATCAATTCGTCAGGATCTTTACCTTCAACAATATCAATAATGCTTAAGTGAACACCAGTTTTATGGGCAATTGGGATGGCCCGTTCGGTCGCCGCCAAACCAGCATCATCTTGGTCAAATGCCAAGCGAATATCATGGGCGAAGCGGCTGAGTGCCTTGAGGTGCATTTCAGTTATGGCGGTACCAGCAGTGGCTACAACCTCAGTTATACCAACCTGGTGACTAGCAATCACATCCAGATTGCCTTCGACGATAACAGCAAATTTATTCTTACGAATGGCGTCTTTAGCCAGATGCAAACCAAATACGTGCCGACCCTTGTCGTACAGAAGCGTCTGTGGTGTGTTCAAGTATTTTGGTGCATCAGGATTGTCTTCCAGCAGGCGGCCAGTAAAGCCAATCACTCTTCCCTGCGGATCCATTAGCGGAATCATAATTCGACCGCGAAACATATCGCCGCCGCGGTAACGATTGGTTACCAAGCCGGCCTTTTGCAACTCTTCATCCTTATAACCCTGCTTCTTAAGAAAATTAAGCAGAGCTACGCCAGTATTTGGGGCGTAGCCGATCTGGAAAGCCAAGGCCACTTCTTTGGAAAATTGACGCTTTTTAAGGATATATTCGAGAGCTTGGCGGTTTTTCGAAAAATGTGCCTGATAAAATTTGGCGCTTAGTTCATTAGCGCTATAAAGCCGTTCTTTTAATTTAGTATTGGACGAGCTGCGATTTTGATACTGGTCTAGGTCAACACCAGCTTTGCGCGCCAGAATTTCCAGAGCGCCACGAAAGTCGACGCCTTCCATTTCCATCACGAAACTAAACATGTTGCCACCATTGCCACTACTGAAATCGTGCCAAATTTGCTTGGCCGGACTAACCATTAGGCTTGGCGTCTTTTCATTGGTAAAGGGGCTTAGGCCGCGCATATTACTACCAGCACGCTTGAGCTGGACGTATTCAGCCACGACGTCCTCAACACTCAACCGACCCTTAATATCCTCTACTGCATCCATAGCTATAGCTTAAAGCTTTTGGTCATTGTGTCATAGCATAAGCAAGTCCGGCTTCAGCTAACTTTGGTCAACTGTTACAATAATGCTTATGCCAGCAAATCAACCACCCCCCGCCCCACCGCCAGTCAGTGGTGGTCCAGCTAAACCACTTGATCCTTATGGCTTTTTAGCGCAACAGCCAGCAAAGAAAAAGGGTGGCATCGGGCCGAATTTACCATCTGGTAACTCCGTCGGGCAACGAGTTTTGGTAGTTTTGGGTATTATCGTTTTTCTAGTTGTTGCGGTCCTAATTTTCCTTAGTATTTTGAGTAGTGCTGGCAAGGAAAGCACAGCTGCCCTACTTGATGTTGTTAAAAAGCAAACCGAACTTATTCGAGTAGCCGACCTAGGTACACAAAAGGCCTCGCAAGACTCGACACAAAATTTAGCTTTTACTGTTAAGTATAGTCTGGAATCAGATCAGCCAGATTTGATTAGCGCCATAAAGGGCGCCGGGACCAAAGTTACTGAAGGTATTCTGAATTCCGGCCACCAAGCGAGCACCGATGCGACATTGGATCAAGCCGAGCAAGATAACAATTACGACGCAGTCTTTATTAGGCTTTTAAACACGCAGCTACGCGACTATCAAGCGGCACTTAAGAAAGCTTATGGTATTGCCAAAAGCCAAAAACTGAAAGCTTCAATCAACTCCGATTACGGTCACATCAACATCATTATCGGCGAACCGGCTAAGTAAAATTAGTCAAAAGTGGGGATGGCGTTCTTGTTGCCGACCACTAGGTCATAGCTGTGGCGAATCAAACCCTGGATTTCTTCCCAAGGTAATTGGCCGCTCAAAATGACAGTGTTCCAATGTTTTTTGTTCAAATGATAGCCTTCCATAACGGTCTCGTACTTATCGCGCAAAATTTTTGACAACAACGGGTCACACTTGAGGCTGATGCGCACCGGATCGGTCTTTTCGGGAATTAAGGCAAACATCTTGTCTTTAACTTTATAAACTGCCACATCCTCGCCAAATGGATAATCCAGTTTGGCGTTCGGCATACTCAAAACGTATTCTTCTACCTTTTTATGATTCATCAATTTGTTTAGAATCCTCCACCATCAAGTTCATCCAAAAAATTACTTACTTTAACTAATCCACTCAACTCAGTAACCATTTCACCTGCCACTCTCCCTAACTCGTGTCTTTGTATAAATGAAGAGTTTTGAAACGCGGGTATGGTTTCTAACTGCTTATTAACTACATTCATAGTTTGCTCATGAAATTTTATTAGTCCATCAAGTAACGTGTGATTTATGGTTTCCTTACCGAATTTAACGGTCTTGCTGCCTCTTTCGAGTATGCCGCATAAGTCCCTATCAAATTCAAGAGGTTCATTGCCTAATCTAATCCGATTTTCACTGCGTTCTCGGGATGCTCCTAATACGACATTGACCTCGTTCTCATTGACCAAAGTTACAATGTACCTCGAATTATCTTCGGGATCATCCTTAAGTTCCATTAATAATATTCTAAAATTTTGTGGCTAAGCTGTCAAAATATTAGCAACGACCGCCCCAGGGTTGGTTGCCCCGTTCCTCATATAAATCAGTAGCCATTTTGTCCTGATCGGTCGGGGAAACCTGCGCCGGGTCTTGACCGACCAAATCTGGCCGCCCATTGTTGGCGGCCACACTGTTCCAAGTTGATTGGTCAAACTGATAGGCGCCATGATAAACTCCGTCCGGCGAAACCGCTTGATAGCCGCCAGCTGTATCAGATTCATGACCTCGCGTGCATGCCAAAAAGGCCTCAACATTGCCATTATAAGATGGGGTGCTAACGGAAGAACTGCTGTTCGACGGTGGAACATAACTTTGATGGCTTTCATTAGCTTTAGCCGCAAAGACGGCTATGGCAAAACTAAACTTTAGACCATTTTCGACAGCTTCATCATAGACATGCTTAAACCATTTAGCTTCGAGATTCTCTTTTTTAATCATGGCCAGTTTTTGCCAATGATCATAAAACTCCTGTGTCATTGCCGGGGCTTTATGAATCGGACTATTGTCTGATTCTGTCGTCGCCACACCCGCAACAGCACCCGCACTTAACAGTGTTGCAACCGTTGCCACACCAAGCTTTTTCCAGCGTTTGGGTTTGTTTGGCGGTTGTGATTCGATCGCCTCCGCCATCGGCGATGGGTAGATGTAATCCATACTCTACCTCCCATTTGCCAGCAATAGCAAAGCTGACCAGTTGATGATAGAGATTCAAACCAATTGCGCATTTGCATGGGTTAGAACCCACTTTTGTAAGTGCTCCAATTTTCTTGAATATGCCACTCTGACTCGCACAGGTGACGCTAATAGTTTAATTTAGACGGCTAATTTTATGCTGTGAGATATGTCACAGCTCGGTTTTACCCTTGAAATATTCGAGATAATGCTGCAGTTCGGCAATCGACGCTTGGATATCGTCAAAAGCCCGATGAACCTCTTTTTTCTCAAAAACTTCACCGTATTTTCCCTGCATAAAGATTTTCCAAGCACTGACGTCGAGCATCCGGTAATGCAATCTTAAATCCAGGTTTTGCATCCATTGTTTGATAAATAAACGGTCGTTATAGATTGAGTTACCGGCCAGCACCGCCATTTCTTCACCAAACTGTTCGCTAACCAATTTGACTAATTCCTGTTCGACCTCACTTAGCGGTTTACCACTATCGAGTTTGTCCAAAAACTCGTCGCGGTTTGATGGAAAATCGCGCCACCAGATGTTTTTTTGCATGCGCTCCAACACAACTTCCCTTTTTTGTTTGATACGTGATTCGTAACTGGCCAGAGTTTTGAAGTTAAAATCGGTAATCTCGACAGCTATTTCCAAAATGACGTCTTTGGCTGCTTCCAAACCGGTCATCTCTAGATCTACCCAGAGTAACTTGGTGGGCACAGTATTTTTATCAAGCATTGCCGCTAGTATATCAGCTAATGAGCTATAATTAACTCGTGAAAAAAGTCTATATTTTCGTCGCGCTGGTAGTCATTCTAATCTTTGCGGTTGGCTGGCGGGCGTACGCGCCGGGCTCATCAAATAGTTCAATTTTTGGCAATAAATCCAAATCTACCAAAACTACTACCAAAAAAATTTCACCGTCATTCAATAAGAATAAACATTCGATTAGCGACCCTAGGAGTATCTGGATAGTTGTTAACAAACAGCGACCACTTAAACCAATTGATTACACACCGCTTGATTTAACACCGGTTGGCAACGGTCAACTTATGCGTAAAGAAGCGGCGGCGGCATTAGCTAATCTGATTGCGGCGGCGGCTGGACAAGGCTTAAAAATTACGGCGGATAGCGGCTATCGGTCTTATGCCATTCAGGTAAGCGTTTATAACAATGAGGTTAGGCAGCACGGTCAGGCTGTGGCCGACAGCGAGAGTGCCAAACCAGGTTATAGCGAACATCAGACCGGTTTCGCCGTTGATGTCGGGGGTGGTGGTTGCAACATCGAGGATTGTTTCGCCAATACCAAAGAGGGTAAATGGGTTGCTGAGCATGCCTATGAATACGGTTTTATCCTGCGCTACACGGCTGACAAACAATCAGTGACTGGCTACCGTTACGAACCCTGGCACATCCGTTATGTTGGCACCGAATTGTCCACTGAGATGAACAATGATGGCATCACTACGCTAGAGGAATTCTTCGGGCTTTAAGCCTTACTGCGAGCGGCTGACAGCGCGTTTGAATACCAAGTTAGCTCATCAAGCAAATGCTCAATCGTGACATGTGGTCCATGTTCCTGACTAGTGATTGTTTTGCTCAAGTTTCCATCGTCATCAAAATTCTCACTGACTCGGTGAGTAAAAGCTATATTTGTCGAGATAGCCATACCTCTGACTTCAGAAATAATGTGCTTCAAATGCCCAGCTGCCCTGGCTCCACCGGCACCACCGTGACTAACAATCGCGAATGGCTTTTTTTGAACTTGCCAGTCTAGATAGTCAAAGGCGTTTTTAAGAACTCCGGGAATCGAGTGGTTATACTCAGGTGTAACCACAATATAAGCATCCTGGTCCTGTAGTTTGTCCAGCCACTTTTTGGGGACACCGCTGAGGTTGCGGTTCGGATTAAACTTAGGTGAAATCGGTTCATTGAAAAACGGTAACGGATATTCTCTGAGATCCAAATATTCTACTTCAAGGTCCTGGCGCTGTCTAGCAGTCTTAACGACCCACTCAGCCAGCCTTTCAGTTGCTCGGCCTTCTCGTATAGAACCTAAAATTATGCCTACTTTCATATTTTCTCCTAATCTTTTTGATGGTATACTTTGTATAGTATTGATAATACGCACAATACTATACTTTGTAAAGCATGAAAAAATTACTCTCGAATTCCACGGTTACTGAAGAAAAAGAAGGTTGTATTGCTAATTGCTTGTTGATTCTAGGTAATAAGTGGACTGCCCTGATTCTGACAGAGCTGACCTCAGGCACAAAGCGTTTTACCGAAATCGAAAGACAGCTTGATGGTATCAGCCCACGTACCTTATCTCAACGGCTCGAAGATTTAGTTGGGCACAAGATAATTACTAAACAAAGCTTCGCCGAAGTACCGCCACGAACTGAATATGCCCTAACCCCTAAGGGTCGTGACTTTATACCAATTTTGCAGCAAATGGCTGATTGGGGCACCAAGTATACTGGTTAAGGCTTAATCTCAGGCTTAAAATCTAAACAAACTGAGTTGATGCAATAGCGTTGGCCGGTCTTATCGGCTGGACCATCATCAAAGACATGACCAAGGTGGGCGCCACATTTAGAACAAACTACTTCAGTGCGGCTCATCCTCAGACTATTGTCGGTCTCTAATTTTACGGCTCCAGTTTTGGCAACATCGTAAAAGCTTGGCCAGCCGCTGCCGCTGTCGAATTTGGTGTCCGAGCTAAACAATTCCTGACCACAGTTAATGCAGGTATACATCCCATTGTCTTTGTTATGCAAGAATTTGCCAGTAAATGGTTGCTCCGTAGCTTTATCAAATAACACCCGCTTTTGTTCGTCGGTTAAATCAGTGTTTAGTTGTTTCGGTTTGTCAGAGCTCATTTTTTGGTCTTATCGAGTCGGTCTAATTTAAGCCGTTTAACCACAAAATATACTATTGCCAAGATGATGATGAAGTTAATCAGGGCGTTCAGAAATGAACCGTAACTCAATGGGTTGGTGCATTTAGTACCAACTGATTTCAAGCACCATGTTTTTTCAGCCAACTGACCACCGCCATACAGCATACCAGCCAGCGGATTAACCACATTTTGGACGAACGAATCGACTAAGCTCTTGGCCGCCAAACCAACGGTTAAACCAATGGCTATGCCAACCACCCCTTGCTCGCGGACAAAATTAACGAATCCCTGCAGCCACTTTGGCGCTTGAATCGCTGGTAAAACTACTACTACTTGTCGACTTTCTGGTCTGCTCTTCTCTTCAGCCATTGCTAAATACCTCTTAATCCACCATAAATAATGTTCTTATTTTACCACTTTGCTGTTAATTACATTTTTTCTGGGGCATTAATGCTTAATAAGCCTAGGCCGTTTTTCAAAACATCGGCGTAAGATTTTACTAGTTTGATTCGAATCGTTTGCCGCTTGTCGTCAATTACCCGATTTTTTTCGTAAAAATGATTGAAAGTTTGGGCTAGTTCATACAAATAGGTGCAGATGTGGTGCGGCATTAATTCATCAACGGCTTTGTCGACAACTTCGGTAAATTCGCTAATTTTACGAGTCAAACTACGTTCGTCAGCCTGCAAATCGGTTGCTTTAGCTTCACCCGCTTTGGCCTTAGCTAAAATCGAACAAGCTCGGGCGTGAGCGTACTGCAAATATGGCCCGCTATTTCCCTGTAAACTAACCGATTCGTCGGGATCGTAGATAATATCAGCGCCCATACGTTGCTTTAAAAAGGCGTATTTGACGGCGCCGAGTTCTACAGCTTCATCAGATTGCTCGCGAACTTTTTGGTTGGCTTTAGCCGCCGCGTCTAATAGGTCTTGAGCCTTCAAAACATTGCCTTTGCGGCTACTCATCTTAGTACCGCCAGCCAGTTTAATCATACCGTGGGTTAAATGAATCGTATTTTGGACCAGTTCGGGTTCAAATTGTTCAATACTTTTAAGTACCACTTTCATGTATTCAACAATGTCATTGCCAGTAATAACCACTGATTTATCAAAGTGGTAATCTTGCCACTTGGCCATGATTAGGCCAACATCTTTAGCTTCATAAGTCGGCAAGCCTTCGGAATTGATGAAAACTCGGGTGTGCAAATCATAGCGTTCACCATCGAACACTACCGCGCCGTCACTTTGCTTGTAGACACCGCGTTTAAGCTGTTGTTTAACGACCTTCAGACCAATTGGCGCCGTCTCGCTCTCGGGGTAATACTTCTCAAATTTAGTTCCTAGCTGTTCATAAAATTCATTGAAATAATCATAACTCCACTGTCGACAGGTCCAGTAAATTTTGGCAAAGTCCGAAGTTTTATCGTGACTATCAAACAAGTCGTAAACTCGTTTATTGATCGATACGATGGCCCGTCGGGCATCGTCATTGTCTTCGTAGACGTCGTTGCCCTCGACATAACGCTGGCTGAGCCAATCGGCCCGCTCAATACTGCTGACTTTGGCCAGCTCATTTGGATTTTCGCCACCCAGTTTTTGAATAATCGCCCACATCGACTTAGCCACGTGCAGGCCAACGTCACCGCCAAAGTTAACGCGGTGGACTTCGGCACCAGCCGTTTCGAGCAAATTGGCAATGGCATCACCAACTACACTTGTATACAAATGGCCGGCATGGAGAACCTTAAACGGGTTTGGATCGGAATATTCTGCTACAGCAACCTGGCCTTTAAGCGACTGAGCAATTTTTTGGTCTAAAGATTTAAGTAGTGACTCATCACTCAGCCAAATATTAATAAAACCGGGTCCGGCGACCTCTGTTTTTTTGATAGCTGGGGATTTAATCGAAGCCGATAATTTCTCAGCAATGATGCGAGGGTTTTGGCCCAATTTTTGGCCAAGCTGGAGTGCAACGTTGGTAGCATAATCGCCAAATTGTTCATCCGGACGCGTTAGGACTGGTTCGATTTTGATATCGAACAAATCTTGGCAAGCCCGCGCAATCGCCTGTTCAATCTCTGTCTTCACTGTTTAAAGTATAACAAAAGGAGCTTAATCGCTTTTGATAGCTCGGACAAATTGCCAGGCCACCAAATAAACACTACCGATTAGCGCAAAAAAGGTAGCGGTGGTGACAAACGCTTGTGGATGGGCGCCTGGGTTAATGATGCGATCCGATACATCAAACAAAATACCGGCTGGATTAACAATCACATCCCAGGTATTCCAACGTAAATAACGGCCTAAATAAATGGCAAAGCTCGAGGCAAACAAAGTTAGCCCAATCAATACGTAGGCAGTTCTGGCTTTGAGCCGCTTAACCAGCTGTTTATGAACCACAAACACGCTCGCCAAGCCGCTAACAAAGCCATTGAAGCTGAATGACAATAGCATAACCACGTCATATAGCACGGTAGCTTGACTTGATAATGGTAAGTGAATTAAATCAGTCGCCAGGTAAAAACTATTTGGTAAAAAACCTAACCATACGACAGTTAGCAGCATGGCTTGCCAGCTTAACCACGAATGATCGTTCAAATAAGTTTTTAAAATCATGGCAAAAAACAGTGCCAACCATGCTAAGAACAAATTCCAAACCAAAAAGCCAAAATCAGTTGAACTGTTGGCGACCATTTTTATTAGCAATAAGCCAATGCTAACAGCGTTACTGATAATCAGAGCTGTCAGAATTCCACTGTATCGCCCATTCAATTTGGCGAATGCGCGCCCCATAACCGCTTAAGTATAGCATCTAACAGATTAGGCCATAACATCGTATAATATAGGCATGCAAATACTGGATTCGATTCGTGATCTGGTCCGATCAGTTATGAAAAGCCTGGCTAAGGCTTTGAATAGTTTAACGGGTGGCAGTTTAAGCCCCAACACCGTAACGATTGTCGGGTTGTTGGCTCATTTACCGATTGCCTACTTGATAGCGACCCGGCATAATCTGCGAGCCGCTGTTCTATTGGTCATTTTTGGATTGTTTGATACTTTGGACGGCGAACTGGCACGTCTTCAGAAGCGTGATAGCGCTGCCGGCATGCTACTAGACGCCACGACTGATCGATTCAAAGAAGTCATGCTCTACACTGGTGCCGCCTACGCCATTGCTGGCAGCGGTCGACCATTGATGGCCGGTTGGGCAGTGGTAGCTTGCGGGGCTAGCCTGTGCGTCAGTTACGTTAAGGCTAAGGGTGAAACCGCAGTTGCTAAAAGTCATTTGAGCGTTAGCGAAATCAACCGACTGTTTGCTGATGGCTTAATGCGCTTTGAAGTGCGGATGACCATTTTGGTCATCGGCCTACTTAGTAATCGCATTATTTTAGCTATCGTAGTAATCGCTGTGTTTTCATCGCTCACTGCAATTAATCGCCTGGTAAATATAAGCACCAAGCTCAAAGATGTTTAAAGTCGACTTGCACACTCACTCCACGGCTTCGCCGGACGGTGGTATTTCAATTGATCATTATCAAAAAGCGATTGACGAAAAATTACTCGATGTGGTCGCCATAACTGATCATAACCAGATAGAATTTGCGTTAAAGATTAAGAAACTACTGGGCGACCACGCGATTGTCGGTGAAGAAATTATGACAACCGAAGGTGAAATTATCGGCCTTTTCTTAAGTCAAATCATCCCGCCTGGCCTTAGCCCTCAGGAAACAGTTCAGCAGATTAAGGCTCAAAAAGGCTTAGTTTATATTCCTCACCCATTCGAAACAATACGCCATGGTTTGCATCCGGAAATTATTGAAAGTTTAGTCGAGCAGATTGATATAATCGAAATTTATAATGGTCGGGCCTTCGCTCAAGACCGTAGTTCGCAAGCTGTGGTTTTTGCTAAACTCAACCAATTAATCGGCGTGGCCAGCAGTGACGCTCATGGTTATTTGGGTCTGGGCAAGACTTATACAGGGGTCAGCCATATGCCTGACAATGTTAATTTGCTTGAGCTCTTATCAAGTGGTACGCCAATTGTTAGCAACCCTGGTCTCCGCGAACTACTTTATCCAAAGTTTCATCGTCTAAGAAAAAGGATTAAAAAAGACAGATGAATAGTCTATGGTCAGACATATTTTGGGCGTTTTGGTTTTTCTTGCCAGCCGGGGTGGCCAACATGACACCACCAATCGCAAACAAAATTCCCTTATTAGCCAAGTGGAATACACCGATGGATTTTGGTAGATCATTTCGCGGCAAACGCATTTTTGGCGACAACAAACGGTGGCGCGGGCTAGTTTTCGGCACGCTCATGGCAGGTTTGGTCGGTGGTTTTGAATACTCGTACTTAGTGGCACTCGATGCCGGCCATTTAATCGCTACCTTCGTACTTTTAGGCATATTAATGGGGCTGGGTGCATTAACAGGCGATGCTATCGCTAGCTTTTTTAAACGACAACTTAAGATTGATTCCGGTAAAAGCTGGTTCCCGTTTGATCAAACCGATTATATTATCGGTGGCATTTTGTTTAGTTATCCGGTATTCCACTACACCGTCCGACAAATGGTACTTATTCTAAGTATTTATTTTGGCCTACATCTGTTAATTGCCTATATCGGCTATTTGCTAAAGTTCAAAGACCGTCCGATTTAACAAATTTGCTTAGCTGGATGCTCGACGTAGCTTGGAACACCTTCTTCACTGCAAGCTTCGCTTAAGCGAGCGCCGTCAAAAGTTAGAACCAAGCTATTAGGATCATTTGGATCTTTTTGGCATTCCATCTCGCCCAGTTTGTTAACGCTGTCATCATTGTACAAATCAGGACTGGAATGATCGCGAATACCTAAACCTCTAGCGGCAAGTTTTTGATATTCCAGCAATTTGTAGGGATCGGTAGCAGATCGATAGTTAGGGCTAGAAGGATCCGTGGTAACAGTGATGTCGCTGGCTAAACCATTACAAACCGTAACTTTGTTACCGCGACCACTACCAAAAGTAGTACAAGCCGTGGCGCCTAAACTCAAAAGGCCAACCATTGTCAACGCTTTGACTTTTTTCGCTACATTAGGGTTATCACTAAAAATTTCTGAATGCATAACACCTCAGTTATAAAGTTTATTATATACTATCTGCACTCTTTTTTCAATGATTATTTTGATTCGGCTTTCACAAAACACTCTAGGCACAACATTGATTTCAGCATGTCGTCTGGCGTGTTTTTAATCATGGCTTCAGTCTGTGACGGCATGGCTTTTAGGGCTTGGTATTTTTGGTCAATTACCCGCTCTGGCAAATCATAGGCAATATCACAATCTTTGGCCTTGCGGGTTGGTGGTTTGTCGATATTGAAGTAAATATCAAATTTCTTGTCGGCTTCGATCATGTATTTTTGGTAATGGTCTTCTTCTTCGATAGTGTGGTACACCTTGATATCTTTGCCTTCTGTCGCTAAGTCCACCCATTTAGAGACAGTTTGGTGATCAGTATGGCCGGTAATGCCGTCTGGCCCAAAAGTCAATATGCTGTCGGGCTGATATTTTTCAATTAAGTCTTTGATTTTGGCGACAGCTTCCCTGGTCTGCACACAATTACATAAACCATCTTGGTAATTTAGCCAGTAATGATCTGTAATACCAATCTTCTTCAAAGCAGCTTGCATTTCTTTAGCGCGAATTTCGCCAAGTTTGGCGGCTGGCCAACGGCTTTCGTCCTGCACGCCAGCCTCGCCTTTAGTGGCTGTGATACAGACAACCTGTTGGCCATTTTTAACAGCAGTGGCCATGATACCGGCCGATGTGAATGATTCGTCGTCCGGATGAGCCCAGACCGACATAATTGTGCCCAATTGTTTAATGTCGTCTGGCGAGGTAATGCGGGCCATGATCTAGCCAGCCTTCCGCCCTACCAATGCTAAAAATTTAGTTTGGAGTGTGGCCGATTCTGGTACATCAACGGGTTTGCCAAACAGTCCGCTTTTGGCAAACCGGTCTTTTCGTGGCAAGACATAATCGTACATGGTCTTTAATACTTCAGGTTCAAAAATCAGATTGCAATTAATACTTTGCCCAACGTCCCAACCATGAATCATCATGTCGCGAGCCATTTCATCGATATAGTCAAACATTGACACATCGCCATAAGACAAATGGGCAGTTGCTTTGGAATCAGCTTTTTCAACTGCCGCTAAAGCATTATGACTAGCCCGGTCCCAAGCGGCTTGAATATCTTTGCCAAGTAAATCGCCGTCAAAACGGTCGCCAACTTCTTTTACAGTTTTACCTTCAGCAATTTCTGGTAGCCACATCAGTTCATAAACCATATGGCCAACCAGATCGTGCAAGTTCCAATCAGTGCACGGCGTGTCATTAGTTAATTGGTCGTCTTGCACCAGCCGAACGCAATGTTCGGCCTGTGATAATGAGTGACGAAATAACTCTTTGGGGTCCATAAATAAACTCCTAAACTAATTACATCATACCACCTCTGTCGAGAAGTGTAACCGTTTGGTTAGTTGTTAAGTTCTTTTTTGAATTTCTCAACCAGTTCGACTGGTGTTGGGTCAACGTTTTCGAGTAGCCCTAAGTAAATACTGGTAAAGTCACCGAGTACCGAAGTCCACAAGACTTGTTCAAGTGGCGTTTTGCCCTCGGCATTCACCACTTCCGGATCAGGCCGTAGGCCAGATAGCATCCGTCCGGTTATGTCGAATCGCTTGGCAACACGCGGATTATCGAGGCTGCTTCTTAGGTCAACTGTGCAATACGGCTTATCGAGCGGTTGTGAGCTCCAGCCGATGAACTCATTGTGGCTGATCTCTGGGAATTGATTCCACCAAGCAATGTGCTTGGCATTTTCGTTAATACAAATTTTCCACTTCAATGCTACTGGGGCTAACAGTGGACCGGCGTAAACGACCACACTTTTAGCGACCATTTCCCTGGCCAGTTGCTTGGCTTGATTTTTGGAAGAGGGTACCGTCGCCAGCCAGTTTTTGATTTCGCCGCTTAGCCAATGGCCGGCTTCAATTAAAATTGATTGGCTGTTATGCGGAATCAAGCCCAATCGTTCGAACAATTGAATATAAGCTGCTAAGAAATAAAATGTCGCCATTCTGGGCTGTGAAGCTGCGGGTATAACAAATAAGGCATGGCTGTGTTTCTTGGCTAATTCGCTTAATTTGCCGCCATTACTCATCACCGTAATCTGGGCACCACGTTTCTCGGCTTCAGCTAGAGCGGCTAGAGTTTCTTCGGTATTACCAGAGTAGCTGGAGGCAATGAACAAGGTATTTGGACCGACGTATTTTGGCAGTTCGTAATTGCTGACTACTTCAAATGGCAAACTTAGCCCAGGCCAACTTTTTAGATATAAAGCTGGCCAGCCAGAACCGCCCATGCCACCGACAACAATATTGCTGATATCGTCCTTTTGTTCAAAAACTGCATCAAAATTATGATTCAGCTGAGCTGGTTGTTTTTCAGCAACACCCAAAGCGTCGCTGAGGTCGTGGTTGTGGATGTATTTTAAATCGTCTAGCAAAATTACCCTCCAAAAAACGTTTATGTTTTTCGTGACATATCATATACTATAAACGAAATACCATTAAAGGGGGTGAAAATAAATGTTTGGCAAAGATGATGATAGCCAAGACCAGCCGGCTACCCAAGATTCGGTGCAGCCTTCATTTGGGCAAACCATAACAATGCCGGCACCAACAACCGATAATTCTGCCGCCACCGACGAAGTTGCAACCAGTCCAACAGTGCCTGCAGACGATAACAATGAAAATGTAACGACGGAGGACAATGTGGCAGACGACGCTTCAAAAGCCGCTGCAGCCAGTGGCAATGATGATTTACTAAAGATTAAACAATCGGCTCTTCAAAACCTAGCACCGCTAGTTGGCCAATTAGATCAAACCCCTGAAGAAAAATTTAAAACAACCATGATGATGATTCAGGCTGGTGATGACGCCACGCTAATTCAGACGGCTTACGATACGGCTAATCAAATTACCGACGAAAAAATCCGGGCTCAAGCCTTACTCGATATTGTCAACGAGATCAATTACTTCACTCAGCAGCACAACAGCTAGTTAGCTAGTCGTTGCCTTGAGGACCGGTGTCAACCAGACTTGGATTAGTGGTAGTGATTGGAGCTGGAGTAGGTTTTGGTTTGGGAGTTGGTTTAGTTGTGTTAGCCGCTTGCTGACTGACTTGGCCGTTATTAGAATTCGATGGTTCACTTGTGTCACTTGTAGAGTTGCTTGAATTACTTGCGGAAGATTGGGTCTCGGTCTTAGTTTGATTTTTGGTTGCGACTTGCGGAGTTTGATTTTTCTTATGATGTGAGCGGTAGATACCTCGACCACCAAAGAACGCACCCAGAGCCACACCAACGGTAATAACTAAAGTAGCAAAAGCTAGCAGCCAGGCAATGCCAACCCGTTCACGATGCTCGGCTTGATAATATTGATGCACCTCTGGCGGCATGCCAGTTTCATCGACTTCATTGTTTTGTAATGGTGACATAAACTCCGCAATTCTCCACCTTTATGTAAAGGTATAATAGTATATTATGAGCTTTTTTGCAAGCTTACAAACCATGTTAACCTTCGGGTAGAGCGTCAAACTTTAAGTTTAGCTGATCGGTAACTCCACATATCTCAAGGGTACGTTTTAAAGTTGGATCTAGATTTCTAACGCTAAAATCGACGCCCATACTTTTACATAAATTAGTTGTGTCTAAGAGCAGTTTTACAGTTCGGCTATCAACAAAAGTTAGTGCACAAGCTTCGAGCTCAAGGCTGTCGCCAGGCTGACTATAAAGATGGAATCGATCGAGATAGTGGCTTAACGTTTGAGCTGACTCCAAATTTAATGCACCATAAACCATAAAAGTCGTCCGGTCTGGTTCGACTGAAATAAACAGTTCGGAATCTTCCCGACTCTCTGTTAAAGCTATAGATTCATTTGGCCCAGTCGATCTGAGTGGACTATCTTCAAAATTTTCACCAAATTCTGTCATCAAGCAAATAATACAACAATATTAAAATTTTGCAAGGTGTGCTAGAGTAGTGATGATTACTATGTCAGAAACTTTAGATCAATCGGCGTTCGCCGACGAACTTAGACCAGCAGTAGAAAGATTGTACGATAGACATCTAGAAGTTGCCCGCCCATGGTCAGCTTACGATGTTATTGATTGGAGCCAAGCTGAAGGGTTTGGCGACAAGCCTTGGTCACCAAGTGACTATCCCTTAAATGAAGCTGCGCGAAGTTCTGTTGTTGTCAATCTATTAACTGAAGACAATGCTCCTTATTACACCCATCTTATAAAGTCCGTAACCCCCAAAGACCATCCTCTCCAAACCTGGAATAATCAGTGGACGATGGAAGAAGGACAACACTCATACGCTATTAGAACATGGGCGCATTTATCACGAGCCGTTGATCCTGACGAATTGGAAGCTGGACGCAGAACTCAAATGGCAGGAGGTGTCGTCCCCCAACCTGAAACATTAGCCGATATGCTTGCTTACGTGCCCTTCCAAGAGAAAGCTACTCAAATAGCCCACAGTAACACTGGTAGCCATCTTCCTAGAGAAGATAAAACCGGTCGAAAGGTATTGGCATTGGTGGCGGGTGATGAAACGAAACACTACAATTTTTACCGCGATGTGGCAGGCTCAGCTATAGAAGTAGATCCTTCGGCTATGGTAATCGCTATCTCCAGTCAAGTCAGGGGTTTCGCTATGCCCGGTACTGGCATCCCGGGATTCAAAGAGCATGCCGATAAAATTGCCAAGGCTGGCATTTACAACTTGAGCCATTTCAAAGAAAAAGTTGTCGAACCGACCCTTGAAGCTTGGGACATAAAAAATGTCGAGGGGCTGAACGATGAAGCTGAAGTTGCGCGCGATAAATTATTTGCGTTTGTCGAAAAAGTAGGCAGAGTTGCCACTCGACTGGGCCATACGTCTTAAAAACTAGTAGTAGTTGAACATTTGACAATATGCCAATTTGCTAAGGCAGTGCTAAACTAGAATTCAAACGTGGAGGGTAACCATGGACAATCAGCCTACCCTTTGGGGTAATGAAAACGCTGAAGATTTCAGACGATCACTCGAATTACAAAACTTTGGGCTGATCAGGCATGGGCTTAGCTTGGACGAAATTGACGAAGCTGCTGCTGCTTACGCAAACTTTACCGATAATTTACCTGATCCACCGCTAGAACTCGTCGAAGCCATGATACCTAGAGGAGATGATCCAAAAGTAGTTGGTGATCTTCTCGATAATCTTGACTACGATCAAGACGATCCCGATAAATATGAGTGGCACAAATACCGTACCAACTACCCGGAATTTGCCAAACCTGGTGGATATACTAATCGTTCTCTGCAAACCGAGGCACTATACAAAGTTCGTGGTATTACAGTAATAGATGACCCAAAGGAGTTTTACCATTTTCACCCAACTAGTACAGTTAGCATGAATGAGATCCACCGAGAGCGCGGCTGGGGATCATTACCGCCCGAAGTTGACCAGTTACACGCTAAGTTAATGCGTATTCACAACGCCGGTGCTGACGCAACTCGATTTGCTTATCAAGCACTTGAGGACACTCACCCAGAAATTCTACCCAAACACTTCGGCCCTAAAGATGTCCATAGCAGTCCGCTGAGGGTTTTACTTTATCATCGCGATCTGAGCGAGCCGCTCTTAAGCACCAAAAAAGATGATCAACCGCTAGCCGGAGCGCATACCGACAAAGCCGCTTTTACTATCCAGGTCGCTGAAAGCCACCTAGGGCTATGGCTCAACGATGAAAGCCAGTTTATTGATCGTGAACCTGAATTTGCCGTAGGATTTGCCGGCAAAACTTTAAACCGCCCTAGTGCTTACCCTGAAAGCACAGTTAACCCAGGTTGGCACGGTGTTAAAAACAAACCAGAAGCTTCACGCGGTCGTCAGCTCCATGGTCAAAATGCAGCTCGAACAGCCATAATATTTTTTGCTAATTCTTTGTTAGCCGGTACGGTTTTGGATAAAGCTGAAACTCATACTAGGCCCGATGAATTAGTTGATAACCTTTTGCCTGACGAAGCTGTCGCTTAATCTAGGAGCTGCTGCCGATTAAACGGCCAAGCTGCTTAGCGGTTTGTTCACGACGTAGATATTCATCCAGCTCAACGATTTCGTAGCTAGAAAAATGTCTTCGCGTTTCCAGTGAACCGTCTGACGGCATTACCAAACTTACATTTTCGTTCGAAGGAGCCAATTCATCAATTGGCTTTTGGTCTTGTTCAAATTCACCCATGTTTATGCTTACGTTTAATATTTTGTATATTACACCGACTACATGCCCATGTCCATGCCGCCCATGCCACCACCTGGCATAGCCGAACTAGAAGCTTTTTCAGGTACATCAACTACCAACGCACCCATAGTCATCGAAGTACCGGCAATTGAGACGGCATTTTGAATTGCTTCACGCGTTACCCGCACTGGGTCAACAATACCATTGGCTTTAAGGTCGACTAATTTGGTTGGGTTAGTAACATCGATGCCGTGACCGATTTTAGCCTTCTTAACTTGGGGTAACCACTCATCGGCATTCTCACCAGAGTTTTCCATTAAAATTCGAAACGGTTGTTCTAGAGCCTTTTGCAGTAGAGTACCGCCAGTCGAGAGTGAATCTTGGCCTTTTAGCTTAAGGTTGGCTAAGTTGACTAGTGTCACCCCGCCACCCGGTACAATACCTTCATCGAGAGCAGCTTTAACGGCCGCCACCGCGTCATCAACACGGAATTTCTTCTCTTCAATTTCAGTTTCGGTGGCTCCACCAACTTTAATTACTGCAACTTTGCCATTCAGAGCAGCTCGTCGCTTCTCCAGATTTTCGCGGTCATATTCGCTAGATGCGGCGTCGATTTGAGCATTGATTTGCTTAACTCGGGCGGCCACAGCTGAAGCTTTACCACCACCTTCAATAATGGTGGTTTCGTCTTTGTTGACAATTACCTTTCGAGCACTACCTATCGCATCTAGGTCGGCTTCTTCAAAACTAGCACCAGTGTCTTCGCTGATAACGATTCCGCCTGTCAAAATAGCAATATCTTCCAATATTTCTTTGCGTCGGTCGCCAAAAGCTGGAGCTTTGATGGCAATGGTATTAAATACGCCTTTCAGACGGTTCAAAATAAGTGTACCTAGAGCTTCCCCGTCAACGTCTTCAGCAATTAACACCAAATCCTTTTTACCAGCTTGGGCTAATTTTTCCAATATTGGTAAAAACTCTTGCACCGAACTTATTTTTTTGTCGGTGATTAATATGGCAGGTTTGTTGTAAACTGCTTCCATACGAGTAGTGTCAGTCACCATGTATGGGCTGACAAAGCCACGATCAAAAGTAAAGCCTTCGACAACTTCACTTTCCATAAGGAGGCCTTGGCCTTCTTCGACTGTGACTACGCCTTCTTTGCCAACTTTATCGATAACATCAGCGATTAAATCGCCAATTTCCTTATCACCAGCTGAAATGGTGGCTACTTCAGCGACTCGCTTTTTGTTGCTCTTAATGTCTTCACTCATGCCCGACAGTTTGGCAATCACATCTGCAGCGGCCGTTTCCAAACCCTTACGCAACTGTATTGGGTCGTGGCCAGCAGCGATCAATTTATTGGCTTCGTTCAAAATGTGGTAGGTCAAAACTGTGACAGTAGTGGTACCATCGCCAGCGACGTCGTTCATTTTGTTAGCGGCTTGTTTGATCAGTTCAGCACCGACGCTATAGCCAAGTGTTTCGTCATCAACGTCTTCAATTTCAACGCCTTTGGCCACCGTTACGCCGTCGTGAGTAATCGTTGGTGAACCATAACTCTTGCTGATAATAGCGTTGCGGCCCTTTGGACCCATAGTCGTTTTAACAGCATCATATAAAATTTGCGCCCCACCCAAAACCCGCTTGCGGGCATCATCATCATAAAAAACTTTTTTAGCCATGTGTCATTCTCTCCTTGTTTCAGACCACTTTGAAATAAACTTCTTCTTCTTTCATGTAAACATATTCGGCATTGTCGATTTTGACTGGTGACGAATAGTTGGAATAGAAGATTTGATCGCGTACTTTGACCTCTTTAACGTCTTTGCCAACCGCTACAACCTCAGCCATTTTGACATCTTCTTTGGCTGACTCAGGCAGATAAAAACCGCTGGCAGTTTTGGCTGTTGATTCAATTTTTTTGGCGACAATTTTATCACCAAAGGCACTTATTTTCTTGGCCATTGTTTCCTCCGAATTTAACTTTCCCAAGTAAGCGAATTAATGGTCCTCGCAACTACCATCAATCCATTAGCACTCAATGTAGCAGAGTGCCAGCGTTCAGTCAAGATAGTTGCTTAGGTGTGCTACAATTTAGGATGAGAAAATTTAAATAAATATGGTTACGATTAACAAAACAGTCATGATGTCCGGCGCCGATTATTTCAGTGACGAGTTTGCTATAAATGCTTACATGAACAGTCGCGTCAAGATTGATGTCGACAAAGCCAAGGCCGAGCACGCCGCGATCAAACAAGCCATGATTGATGCTGGCATAAATGTTATTCAAGTACCACCGCCGCAGGGGTGTCAAGACGGTGTTTACACCGCTAACTGGGCGCTTTGCCGTGGCGATAAAGCTGTAATGTCTGCCTTACCCAACAAACGCCAAGCCGAATCTCCTTATGCCGAAGCTGCTCTCAAAAACCAGGGCAAAACGATTATTCGGTTGCCGGTGGATGCTCGCTTTAGTGGCCAGGGCGATGCCTTACCCTTTGGTAAATTCTTATTTGCTGGGACTAATTACCGCACCGATTTTTCAGTTCATGCCTACCTTCAACACCATCTGGAGTACAAAGTTATCAGCTTGCAAACCATTCCTAAGCGTAAATGGTTTGGCTATGGTGCCCGCATCGTAAACAGCGTAACTGGCTGGCCCGACAGCTATTTCTACGATATTGATCTGGCTATCGGTGTTCTAGACGACAATACAATCGCCTATTGTCCGGAGGCTTTTGTGCCGTTTAGCCGTCGTTTGCTGGCCGATTTGCCAGTCCGTAAAATCATCGTCTCACGGGGTGAAGCGACCAAAGGTTTTGCTTGCAATCTAGTCTCGACAGGTGAAACGGTCATCATGAGTGCTCATGCGCCAAAACTCAAAGCCGAAATTGAAAAACTGGGCTATAAGACTATCACTCCAGCCGTAACTGAGCTTGGCAAGGGCGGCGGCTACATCCGCTGCACAACCTTAACCTTAGACAACGCCATTGCAGACACAGCCACCGCCACTGCCACGGCTACTACTTAGCGTGGTCGTCTTGGATCTTCTTTAGGTGGTGTAAGTTGTCTTTTAGCAAGCTTAAATTCATCAAAGTCATCAAAACCATTTAAGCGTACAGCTCTTGAATCAAAATCTTTCTCATCACGTTTAATCGAAGGTACGACTAAAACTTTGTGTTCACGAACATCTTGACCAAGTTGGACCATCTCTTTTCTAAGTTGTGCGCTTTTAGGGTCAAAACCCGGCAGAGTTGTACTTAAAAACCAAGCACCCAGACGTTGTCGGGCACTGTTTGATTGGCGAGAGCGTCGTTCATCACGATTAGCGACTCCACGGCCCAGCTGACTGTTTTCTTGATACCAGACTGGTAAATCAGCGTTGCCGGTAGCACTACCCTTCTGAATAACGCCTTTCATCCAGTGGCTTGTAGCAATATCGGCCCTGGGGAAAGCTCTTTTCATAAATTTCTCTGCGATTGTCAACGTACGACCAGATGAATAAACTTCATCGACCACTAGAACGGTTTTATCATCAAGTTCGGTTGGTCGACGGTCAATTTCTGGAGTTAAACCATGGGTTAATTCTTTACCATCAACAAAGATTGAACGTAAACTTCTAATGATACTTTGGTCAACATGGTCAATGTCAACAGCACCTTGACCGTGTGGGTCAATTGTATTAATCCACTGTTCACGATCTATGTTTAGAAATCGAAATTCCGGTAGTTCTGGTACATTACCGTCTTCATCTGCGGCTAAAGTTGGCCACAATTCCTTCGTCAACCAAGATACTGGCCGAGCCGACTTATCCAACCAAATAACATAGTCTGGCTTTTTAACTTCTTCTTCACCGGTTTCATGATTTGTAACTCTAACACCCTCGGTCATTTGACGTATTAATTCGTCAGTTAGTGAAACATATTGAGTGTGTAACTCTTCGCTGCTTTTCATGCTCCCATCGGTCCGACGATGGGCCACTAGGAGTTCATAGTCACTGTGTGGTTGTGGCTCAATTTCAGGACTCGACTGAGGTGAAAATGCTGTTTCGGGCATATCCTTATTTTAGCATAAATTCTTATGTTTTACAATATTATTGCTTACTAGTTAACTAGAGTACGTGAACGAAGCGCTTGGTGGGCTTGTTCGATTTCATTCCATGGGTGTTCACCATCAGCATGTTCAATAGTTTTTTCGTGACCCTTTCCCAATAATAACACCGTGTCGCCAGTTTTGGCACGGTTGATGGCAAATTGAATTGCTTGTGGTCGATCGTGAACCAAGAACAGGTCTTTGTCTTGGACTTTGCCGGATCTCTCTGCCCCGACGGTAATATCTTTCATAATGTCGGCTGGATTTTCTTGGCGATCGTCCTCTTCGCAAACAATCACTTCATCGGCGTATTTGCCCGCAATTTCACCCTGCAAGGGTCGCTTGGTTATATCGCCACCACCTAGACTGCCAAAAAGCGCAATAATTTTACCTGTGGTCATCGGTTTCATATCTTTAAATAACTTCTCAAAACTGTCAGGAGTGTGGGCATAGTCAACTATCACTTTGAAATCCTGACCTTCGTCAATTGGTGTCATCCGGCCTTCCACTTCTTTTAAGCTCGCAATGCCCTGCTCAATTTGGTGGCGGCTAAGGCCAATTACCACACCAACAGCAGCGGCAGCCAAAGAGTTTTCGATATTGAAACTACCGGGCAAATTGCACTTAATTCGGAGCTCTTGCGGTTCCGCCTTGGGTTGTACCAACATCGCCCGATATTCACTGCCAGTCGGTGTTTGATGAATATCAGTGGCTCTTAAATCACCACTGTTAATTCCGTAAGTAATGGCTCTCTCAATATCGTTTTTGAATAGTCCAGCACTGGGATCATCGGCGTTAATCACACCAACGCGTAAGCCATTACGGTTTTTGTTAGCCAGCTTGAATAATTTACGCTTGGCATCGCGATATTTCTCAAAAGTACCGTGATAGGCGATATGTTCGTGCGTAACATTGGTCATGACCGCGACGGAAAATGGCACGCCCCAGGTGCGGTGCTGGGCTAAGCCTTGAGAGGTTGTTTCCAAAACTACCCAGTCGACCCCCTGCTCTTTCATCCACTTCAAACGCCGCATCAGTTCGGGCATCGGCTGACTGGTCATGTGGTGCACTTGCTGATGAATGTCCTCGTTAACACCGTAGGCAACCGTGGTCATCAAGCCGCTTTTAAGCCCAGCTGACCTGAGCATCTGATGAATCATAAAACAAGTTGAGGTTTTGCCGTTGGTGCCAGTAACACCAATAACTTTTAAGCCCTTGCCCGGGAAACCGCTGATGGCATTGTACAAAATCCCCTCACCCATGTGACCATATGGCTCAATCACCGGAAAAACACTTTTGGGAATAACTTTTTTAACGACTGTTCTGACGCCCATATCTAGAGATACAGTATACTTGGTTTTGTGAAAATATTGGGAATTGAAACTAGTTGTGATGAAACTGCTGCCGCTGTGATTGAAGACGGCCACAAATTACTATCCAATGTTGTGGCCAGTTCAATGGATTTGCACGCCATTTACGGTGGTGTAGTGCCGGAAATTGCGGCGCGTAGTCATATTGAATCAATCATGCCGGTTATTGAAGAAGCTCTCCAAACTGCCAAATGCCAGTGGTCAGACATTGATGGGATTGCCGTCACTCAAGGTGCTGGATTAGGTGGTTCCCTGTTAATTGGCGTTTTAACGGCTCGAACTCTAGCCATTATCAAAAATAAGCCGCTTTACGCTATCAACCACGTTGAGGGTCACCTCTACGCTAACTTCTTAACCAAAACGGCTCTAAAGGGCTATAAATTGCCAACGGACGCACCGAAATTCCCCCTGCTTGGCCTAATTGTTAGCGGTGGTCATAGCCAACTGGCTTATTTCAGAAACCACTTTGACTATGATCTGCTCGGGCAAACTGGCGACGATGCAATCGGTGAAGCTTTTGATAAGGTCGCTAAAATTCTGGGCCTGCCCTACCCTGGCGGCCCAAGCATCGGCCAAAAAGCCCTCGATGGTAATCCTCATAAATATCTGTTGCCAAAAGCCAAGATGACCGAAAAGTACGACTTCAGCTTTAGTGGCTTAAAAACCGCTGTTTTAAGGCTGGCTCAAGCCGAATGCGGCAAATCATATGATTTCCCCTCGTCTAAGCTATCTGATCTGTTATCTGAGGCTCAGAAAGCCGACATTGCGGCTAGCTTTCAATACACTGCAATTGAAACGGTAGTTGATAAAACTGTTAAAGCTTTTGAAGAATTTAAACCTAAAAGTGTCATCATCGGCGGCGGCGTAGCTAGTAGCCCAGAATTACGTCGTCAATTATCGCTTCGACTCTCCTTGCCTATCAGTTACACTGACCCCAAACTGTGCACTGACAACGGTGCCATGATCGCCACTCTTGGCTGTTTTAAAATGAAACTCAAACAACCCACAGCCGACCCTCACAAACTCGATATCGCTCCTAACCTATCTATGTAATGTTTACTACTATTGTCAATATTGACCTCTGTTGTATCTCTGTTATGCTTATAGGGTAACACAAACATTGGGCAACATATCCGGCGGGACGGATCGTACTTCCAAACAAAAGTGTCAGTAACAGGGAAGCGCAGAGGGTTTTCACACGAAAACCTTGTGTGTTTTTGTGTTTTTCATGTGAAAAGAGAACAGATTAGAATTCAAGCCTCAAAGGTGATATGCTGGGGCTATTGTTGAGGCAATATAACAGATATGAAGTTACCTAAAGTTTATCAATCAGAACAATACGAGTCAGACATTTACAAGAAGTGGGAAGAATCCGGTGCTTTTGAGCCAACTAACAGAGGCAACGATGGCATCTACAGTATTGTCATGCCACCGCCGAACGCTAATGGCGACCTGCATATTGGCTATGAATTAACAGCTGCGTTAGAAGATATTGCCATTCGCTATCACCGGATGAAAGGCGAGAAAACACTACTAATACCTGGAGCCGATCATGCTGGTTTTGAAACTCAGGTAGTGTACGAAAAACATTTGGCCAAGCAGGGCAAAAGCCGGTTTGATTACAGTAGGGAAGAGCTATACCAGCAAATTTGGGATTTCGTGGCCAAAAACAGAGGTAATTTTGAATCACAGATGCGTAAAATGGGTGTCAGCTCGGATTGGTCACGCTTCACCTTCACGCTTGATGAAAAGATCATTAAAACGGCCTATAGAACATTCAAGAAAATGTGGGATGAGGATTTAATCTACAGAGGCGAACGGTTAGTCAACTTCTGCACATTTCATGGCACCTCTTTCTCAGATATTGAGGTGGTTTACCGCGAAGTTGCTGGCCATCTTTGGTACATTAAATATCCGCTAACTGATGGCAGCGGTCACCTTGCAGTTGCCACTACCAGGCCGGAAACCATGCTTGGCGACACGGCGGTAGCTGTTAATCCCAAGGACGTACGTTATACCAAATTTGTTGGCAAAACTATCAAACTACCCCTGACACACCGCGAAATTCCGATTATTGCTGACGAGTTTGTGGACAAAGATTTTGGCACTGGCGCTGTAAAAGTCACACCGGCTCACGACCCGAACGATTATGACATGGGCATGCGCCATGACTTGCCGTTTATTTCCGTAATCGATTACGAAGGCAAGATGACGGCCCATGTACCGGAAGTCTACCGCGGTTTAGATGTTAAAGAGGCCCGGCATAAAGTTGTCGAAGACTTGAAAGAGCAGGGCTTTTTGGAGAAAGTTGAAGACCATCAGCACAGCGTTGGCCACTGTTACAAGTGCGATACGGTGATTGAACCACTACTTAAAGATCAGTGGTTTGTCAGCATGAAACCGCTGGCCGAACAGGCTATCAAAGCATTGAAAGCCGACAAAATTGAATTTTATCCCAGGACCAAGCTTCAACAATCAATTACATACCTAGAACAAATCCGCGACTGGAATATAAGCCGTCAAATCGCTTGGGGTATCCCAATTCCAGCTTTTCAAAATGTCGATAACCCCGACGATTGGATTTACGACGAACGGGTTGACCAAGAAACAATTGAAGTCGATGGCAAGACTTACCGCCGTGATCCCGACGTGTTTGATACTTGGTTTAGTAGTGGTTCCTGGCCCTATTCGACGCTCGACTTTCCAGACGGCACTGACTTCAAAGAATTTTACCCGCTGAGCCTCATGGAAACTGGCGGTGAAATTTTGTATCAGTGGGTCTGCCGCATGATTATGCTGGGTCTATATAACACTGGTGATGTACCATTTAAAGCAGTTTATATTCATGGCTATGTCATGGCTGAAGACGGCTCCAAAATGAGCAAGTCGATCGGCAATGTCGTTGATCCAATGCCAGTGATTGAACAATACGGCTCGGACGCTTTGCGCATGGGTATTGTTGCCGGACGCTCAGCGGCAGTGAACCGCGGTTATGATTCGCGAAAGGTTGAAGAAGCCCGCAATTTCGCCAACAAGTTGTGGAACATAGCGCGTTTTATTGAAGGCAAAGTCGACAATTTAAAATTCGGCATAGAACCACAACCTAAAACGATTGCTGATGACTGGATATTGCATAAATTACAACAATTAACAGAGGTGGTGGGTGAATATTTAGACAGTTATCGGTTTGCTGAAGCTTACAAGGTTTTGTACCACACGGTTTGGGATGATTTAGCTGACTGGTACATTGAAGCTTCTAAAACCAAGACTAATAGCAGTATTATAGCTTTTGCTTTAGAGACGGTTTTGAAAGTCGCTCATCCATTTGCACCATTTGTAACTGAAACAATTTGGCAACAACTTGGCGGCGATAGTTTGTTGATAGTTAGTCCTTGGCCAAAAGTTGAGTTCGTCAAGTCAGCTGGGGTTAAAGATTTTGAAGAGGTTAAAACTATTGTTGAAGAAATTCGTTATATCACAACTAGCATGAAACTAGCTGGTGTCAGCCTGCATTACAATGATGAGCAGTTTATCGCTGACAATGCAGATCTTATAAAATTATTGGCCAATTTAAAGAGTGTAACAGAGGTAAAAGAGGGTAGGGGGTTAAACTTAACCAGCACTTCGCACAGTGTTTGGCTGGACATTGATGAGCAAACGGCTAAAGCTTTCGTGGCCCAACTTGCCGATAAAAAAGCCGAGCAGGGCAGGGTGGTTAAAATGCTCGAGGACAGACTCAAGAATAACAGCTATGTCCAAAACGCACCCAAAAATATTGTTGATCAAACCAAAGCCCAGCTAAAAGAAGCTGAGGAGTTATTAGCCAAAATCAGTGCCGAGCACGAGCGCTTCGCTAAGCACTAATCTTCTAGCTCTAACGCGCTACGGACCCGATCAGTTGATTCACCTACCCGATAATCATCAAACCATAGCACGTGCCAGCCCATTTTTTCAGCAGCCATTAAATTAGCCCGCGAATCGTCAACCAGCAAGATTTCGTCTGCCGGAACACCGGCCTTTTTCTGGGCAATTTCATAGATTTCTGGCTCCGGTTTAATGGCTCCTACCTCTGAGGAATCAACAATTACGGTGTAGCTCACGTTTGGTAATTTCTCTCGGGCAAACAAGGCACTTATGAAGCCGGGCATAATGTTGCTTAACAGGCCAACATGGTAATTTTCGGCCGCCCAAGCTACCAAAGGCTGCATTTCATCAATGGCATCGACAGCATCCAGGTAATAGGCCTGCCAATCAATGGTTTTGATACCCAATCGCTCGGCGAAAGCCTTATCAAATTCATCAACACTCATTTTGCCACGGCAAACCGCGTCGTTGTTGTGCCAAAAAGTTGATTCAATCACGTCAGCCGGGGCGCCAGTATCTTCGGCCAATCTGGTAAAAGCTCGGTGGAAAAAGCGTACCAAACAGCCATTGATATCAAAATAGATGAAGCGAATGCCGCTTTTAGAGCGCTTTTTGAGTGAGCTGGCAGAATTAGTCGGTTCGCCCATTAACTCGCTTAGACTCACCCCTAAAGCGCTGGCGATACTTTGAATTGTAAAAATAGACGGTGATTTAATGGCGCCACGTTCAATCTTGGCCAAAGTTGAGTAGCTGAGACCAGCCTTTTGACAGAGCTGCTGCTGAGTTAAGCCAGCCTTTTTTCGGGCATTTTGTAGACCACGACCTAAACTGACTTCGTCTATACTCATTAACCCTATGATACTAATTAAACAGGTTAAATCCAAGCAAAACTAGCACTAAACGGCTAGTTTGGTTATTTTGGTTTTGCTTATTTATTCCACCACTCAGGCAGCAGGGCTAGGATGCCAAGGATCAATAGGTAGCAAACAACGAACGAAACCCCAGCAATGGTACCGGCAGTTCTAACATCTGATGATGTTGAACGCATCATTTTGGTGTACATCCATGTAGAAAAGCCAAAGCTTATAATCCCGCCGATTGTTAAATTCTGACTGCTAAACATAAGCTCATCATAACATTAAGTGGCTAAAATGCTAATCGTTTGGCAATCTCGGCCAGAGCAGGGTGATCCGGTTCGGCCGTCATATCAACAATCGTTCGGTATTGTTGAAGTGTATCGAAGGGAAAAACGTGAATATGAGCATGTGGCACATCGAGTCCAATCACATGAATACCAACTCGTTTGCGACCAAGAACGGCTTTTTGGCGCTTCGCAACCTTTTGAACAGCTGCCCAAACTGCGACATAGTCTTCATCTTTTAGATCTTGAAATTCATCAACTTGAGCTTTGGGCACCACTAAAACGTGGCCGGGTTGGATCGGATGAATATCTAGGAAGGCGATGGTCTTATCGTCTTCATAAACTTTGTGAGCTGGAATTTCACCTTTGATAATCTTAGTGAACACGCTATCTTCCATAATTTTAGTCTGTCATTCGATTAAATTTGTTGCAAGTTTTTGCAGGCCATGCTTTACAATACGCTTATGCACATTCTGCGCAAAATTACGCTCTGGTTTACTAGTGCAGTTTTTCGCTTCTTCCTCCTGACGACTGCCATTGTCGGCACGATAGTTATGTTATTTGGGACACCTATTCACATCAAACAAATCCTTAAAGATAACGATGTTTACAGTAACTTCGTTGACGGCATTATCGCTGATGCTCGCAAAAGCCCAGACGCCAAATCAAACGATTCGTTCCCAATCAACGACCCAGTGTTCCAAAAAGCCATCAAAAGTTCATTTACACCGGAGTTTTTGCAAACCAGTACCGAAAATGTAGTCGATGGCACTTACCATTGGCTAAACGGCAAGACAGCCGAGCCGGACTTTAGGATCGATGTTTCTGGGCCAAAGAAGAAATTTGCCAATGCAATTGGTGATTATGCAGTTACGAAATTAAGTGCTTTGCCTATTTGCAATCGGCAACAGCTGCGCCAACTACAGTTGGCCGGCGGTACAATTGATCCCTTTAGCGCAACTTGCCGCCCGCCCGGTTTTAATGTAGCTGACCAGAAAGCCAAAGTAGTAAGTAAAATCCTGAGCGACAAAGATTTCCTAAATAAAAGTGTCATTACAGCTAATTCTCTGAAGAAAGATCAGGGTGACCAGAACTTTTTCGAAGACAAAAGAATTATTCCAAAAGTATACGGTTGGATAAATATTTCGCCATTTATCATGGGTGTAATCTTGTTACTGCTGGCTACGGCTATTGTATTTCTTCACGAAACCAAGCGAAAGGGTTTACGAAGTGTGGGCCTTCGGTTAACTGAAACCGGGGTATTTCTAGGAGTTGTCGGCTTAATAACAGCAATTCTTTACCGAAATGCCAGCAAACCGGATGGTCCAATTGGCAAAGCAATTGGTAGTAACAGTTTCCAGCAAACGATTTCTAAAGTATTGACTGCTTTTGTACAGCTATTCAACGCTCGACTGGTAGTCTTTGGCCTAATATATATCGTCATCGGTTCAATTATTTTGGTTTATCTGTATCTTAGTCGAGATAAAAATCCGACAGCATCAAAACCAACATCTACTTCTAAGCCACCAACTCCACCACTAACATCAACTAAACCGACCAAGGTTAAAGTTCAATAATTTGGCCGGGGCAAGCGTTTGTAGCCAAATCTTTGCTTGCTCCGACGACGACTAGAGGCACCAGCGTTTAGGCGAAGAGCTCTAGCGAGCGCTTCTGATTCACGAATGCTGACTCCTTCTTCATCGAGTGGTCGGCTGACTACCGCACGTTTGTCTACTTTATCTGACTTGTCTACATCATCTGTTAGAGCAATTTTCCCTATGATAATAATTGACTCGTCAGCGTCAAATGCTTCTGCATCAACGATTTCTGATAGTTCGCGCTGATGTTCAAGTGCTTCGACTTCAGGCATAATTTCATCATATAAATCGGCAGGCACTGCTTCACCAGGAAACCTAATTTCAATGCCATTAGTAAACTGTGGACCTTGTTCGGCCATAATATAAATCTCCTTACTTGAACGGATTATAACAAACGAGAAATGCTTACGTTTTCAGAATAATTGGCGGAGAGGGTGGGATTCGAACCCACGGTACCCGAAAGGGCACAACGCTTTTCGAGAGCGTCCAGTTCAACCACTCCTGCACCTCTCCGCATAACGGTTTTTAGTTTACAGCTTGCCCTGTTATTCCCCAAGAAAAAAACTCTTGACGTAGTATACATCCTGTAGTATACTGCGGGTATAATACTATGATTTTAGACAAGTATGAACAAACTTTACTTAACGGCTGGGAGGATACCCATAAGCAAAGCCAGCTGACTCTATGGATCATGTTGGCACTTAAGCATGGGCCCAAGCACATGAATGCAATCAAGAAATTTATCAGTAATTGGACTAATCAAACCATTTTGGCCGATGATAAAAGTATATATCGAGCACTGCGCCGGTTTAATGAGGCTGAGTTGATTAGTTTTACCAACAAACCCAGCCAAAAAGGCCCGGATTTGAAAATTTACGAGTTAACCGATACTGGTAGTCACGTCCTAAGTAAGTTTATTGAACGTAATATTAGTGACATATTTTTTCATCAACAAGTTAAAGAGTTATTATTAGCTAAATAGGAGTAATTATGGAAGCCGCAATTGTAAGTAACCAAAAGCCACATCGAGTTCGCCGAAGCTGGGAACTTGTTAAAAGTTCATGGCACGTTTTGAAATTAGATAAGGAACTATTGACTCTACCACTCATCGGCATGCTGTTAAGTTTGGCGGTTGCCATTGCAGCTGGTATTTTGTATGGCCTGACTATTCTCTTGCATTGGGGCAATCTAACAATAACCCAAGGTTCTAACGGAACAGAATCAACTGCACACTGGGGTTGGACGGGAGCAGTTATTTTAGCTTTGCTGTTGATTGGTGTAACTTTTGTGTCCAACTTCATAGCTGTAGCGATTGCCAAAGGCGCTTTGGATCGTTTTAGTGGTCAAGATCCAACCATTAAAAGCAGCCTAAGAGCCGCCAAAGCTCGTTCGGCTTCAATCTTTAAGTGGAGTCTGTTGTCGCTAACAGTTGGTTTGATCTTGCAAACGATTCAGGAACGCGTGCCATTCGCTGCCAAAATTTTAGTCTGGCTCGGTGAAATGGTTTGGGGTGTAGCAACTTTCTTTGTAGTGCCAATCATTGCTGTCAGCGAAAAACCAGTCGGTCCAATTCAAGCTACCAAAGAGTCAACCAGCATAATTAAAAGGGTTTGGGGCGAAAGTCTGATTGTTAACCTCGGTGTTGGCTTAATAGCATTGTTATCAATGCTAGTTTATATTCCACTTGCCATTATTATCAGCTTTTTGGCTAGCACCGTATCAGTGCCGCTAGCAATAGCTTTGGGGATACTGGCTTTTCTTGGTTTCTTCGTTCTGATTTTGGTATTTAACGTCCTGGGTGCCATTGCCAAAGCGGCTGTCTATTATTGGGCAACCACCGACAAGGCACCCGAAAATTTCGACAAAGAATTGCTTCGAGCCTCATTGACCGACCGAAAAGCTAGAAAAATTTTCGCATTGCGTTAATGCAAAGGCTATCTGGGCTCTTTTTTGCCCTCGGCTAGCATGTCGCACATTCTAGCAATTCGAGCCACACGGGTTTCCGGTCTTTTGGCTTCGTCAATCCAGCGAAAATATTCACGCTGGTGTGAATAAGCCAAACTTTCAAATTTTTCGAGTTGTTTGGCTTTGATCAAAGCTTTCTTAGCATCGGGTGCAATCGGCCACTTGCGCTGCGCCGTGTCCAGCTCCACCACAACATGAACTTTGTCGCCTGGCTCTTTACCGAGTTCGGCCCGAACATCTTTGCGCAAAATTAGGCAAGCATCGCGGCCGCCCATTTTAGCTAGACTGCCTTGATAATGAACTTTACCGTCAAATATTGCTTTAATCGGCACCAAGTTACCTTTTCCGTACGTTTCTTTTAAATCTAGCGGGAACAAGATCCAGGCTGACGAATTGACGACGGATTCTTCACGTTCAATAAAAGCATCGAATTCAATTGGTCCGGGGTTTTTCAGCTCTGCCATACATAACAGTATACCTAACTAGTAATAACAGATGTGATGTGCTAGAATTACCCCTGTTGTTGACCAAGCCAGGGAAAAGAGCAGCGAGCTTGGTTCGCTTGCGAACACGGCTTTGCCGACGAGTAATGAGAAAAACCGTAGGTTTGTCTCATTACTAAGCACCCGTAGCTCAGCTGGATAGAGCGTTGGCTTGCGGAGCCAAAGGTCGTGAGTTCGAATCTCGCCGGGTGTACCAAATTATTTAGACTTGTTGCTCATGGTTTAACTTGGTATCTGATGTATCTTTCTTATGACAGTCGAGTTAGCTAGTTATGAATAAAATAATTAACGAATCAATCCCTTTTTCGAACAATGAGTCTTTTGAGAAATTGGGGTTGCCCGAAGGCTTTTACACACGACGACTATCGGTTGAAGATGTTGAGGAGTTCGTGGCTTTTGACACCTGGAACTATGTTAACGCTAATCCAGATACGCCAACCGACCACCAAACCGGTTCCTACATTAACGAGACAGTTAGTGGATGGTTTAATGACGGCATTGTCATGGCCGAAGGCATTTTTGATAACGAAGGAAGCCTGATGGCGTCATTAATGGTAGAGCCTTTGCCTGCCAAAGATGCACTTGACCTGACTAATATCAATACTCATATTAATTTGCGCGATAGGGGAATTGGGCATTATTTCCTAGACCGCACCGAAGCCATGGCCCGAAACTTTGATTTGTCAAAATGTACACTCCGGGTTGATCCGCTTAATAGTCGCGGCATGCATCTTTATATGGAGCATGGTTATAAAGTTACATCGTACGACAAAAGAGAAAAATGGTTATTTATGACTAATTGGTTAGTTGAAGGTCCTGAATTTGATTATTCAGATCAGATTGAAATTAGAACAAGTGAAGATAATCGCTTAAAAGAAACGTTGGGTCTCGGCTACGTTGGCACAACTTTTGTTAGAAATACTGAAGTCGAAGATCCAAAAAATAACAGCGTGATCTTTTCTAAATCTGTCTAATTTGATACTTGTTAGTTAACTAATATAAATCATTTATGTAATCAGTTATGTTGGAGTGGTGAAGGGACATCACATGACACTACTAATTATTGAACTGATGCTGGCTGTTTTTCTGTTATTTGCCTTGGGTGTAATGCTTTTTAAAGGACTACTAGAGTTATTCCCGGTGTGGCATTAAGGTAACCAGGTCCATTTTACTTGTATAGATATTAGTTTATGATTTTGTTATGCGAGAACAATCGAAAGTTGAGTGTAATGGTTCTATTTTTAAGTTTGAGCCTCCAGTTAAAATCAGAGACGATGAGCCGCCTATTGGCGAAGAAGAACCAGTTACGACATTAGAACGATTAGCAACAGTTGCTTGGTATGGCACTGAGTTTCCTCGTGGTCTAGCCGACCAAACTTGTGAGGAAATGATGGTTCAATATTTTGAAGATGTTAAAAGAGATCCAAGAGAAATCTCTAATAAGCTAAATACTATATTGAAAGACAAATACGAAATAACTTTAGTTACTGAATAAATTAGAGTCAAATATTCCGTTTCCACATAGAGCTATATGTGGTAGAGTTGCGAGCAATTAGTTGAGCTTAAGCATTTTGAATACTATATAATGTTCGGTAATGCCAAAGGCTAGGAAAACTGTAGCTAAACCATCGGCTATCAAGGTGCCGAGAGACCGGTTGTTGCCAAGATTGACAACGACCTTTTTTGATCGACCACGAATTACGGCGTTAATCTGGGCGGTGTTAATTATTTTTGGCTCACTGAGCTACACAACGCTTCTTCGCCGAGAAGGTTTTCCAAGTGTTAATATACCGCTGACAATTGTTAACGGCACTTATTTCGTTAATGATCCGGCCAAAGTTGACGGCAATGTGGCTAAACCGATTTCCGATATTGCCGTAAAAGATCCAGACGTAAAATCAATTCAATCACAAAGCGCTGACAACTTTTTTGTCATACAAGTTCAGTATAAAGACGGCACCGATGCTAAAGCGGCCGCTAGTAAGCTCGAACAGGATGTTAAAAAAGACGGACATTTGCCAAAAAATGCTCAAGTTCAGTTCAATGTGCCGTATTTTGGCGCGACCGGCGGCGATACTCAACAAATTGATGGCGCCATTTCGTTTTATGACCAAAACGGTCAATCCCCAACCAAGCAAACTGTCGCTAAAGCTAACGAAGCAGTTAAATGGTTGAATGACCAAAAGTTGTCGCATGTCCAATCGGTTTTCTTGAAAAATCCATATGAGACTGTTACTAACCCGGCGACCGGTAAAAAAGTGACAGTTCAGCATAATTTTGATCGATTTGGGCTCCGTGATGGCAATCAAACTAAGTTCTATAACTCGGTGATAATTGGTGTAACGGGTGTTAAAAATGTTGACGTCATTAAGCTTGATACGCAATTGCGCGACGCTGTAAATCGTTTACAACAGCAGCCACAATTTAAGAATTATAGCGCTGACGTCAGCGCTAGCTTTGCGCCAAACATTAAAGATAATCTGAGCGAGTTGCAACGCGTGTTATTAGAGGGTCTAGCGGCTATTTTAGTGGTTGGATCAATCGTAATTGCGATTCGGGCCTCACTGATTACAGTCATTTCGATGGTGACTGTATTGCTGACTTCGTTAGGGTTTTTGTACCTGATTGGTTACAGCCTCAACGTTATCACCTTGTTTGCGCTAATTCTTGGTCTGGCACTGATTGTTGACGACACCATCATTATGGTCGAGGCGATTGATGCAGCCAGACGGCGCCACAAAGACCCCCGAGTTGCCGTCAAAGAAGCGTCGCAACGCATTAGCCGGGCAATGGTAGCCGCAACGGCGACGGCGTCATTGAGCTTTGCACCACTACTGTTTGTTGGTGGTATTTTAGGTAGCTTTATCCGCGCCATTCCGATAACCATCATTGCTTCATTAATTCTCAGCTTGTTTATCGCACTGGTTCTAATCCCGTTTATGGCGCGCTACATCTTGCTTGGTAAAAAACAAATGGGCAGCAAAGGTGTTGAAGAAGTCGCTGCCGGTTTTGAAGCTCAAATTGCTCGTGTGATCGCTAGTCCAATGATCTGGGCTCGAGGCAACAAGAAACGCCTGTTCGGTGTTGGTATTACTGCGCTGGTGATTGGCTTTGGCTTCACGGCCGCTGGTTTAACGATTGCTAAAAATGTAGTCTTTAACATTTTCCCGCCAACAAAAAATACTAACGGCTTGGTTTTAAATATGAACTTCCCACCTGGCACCACAGTTGATAAAGCAGGTAAGATTGCCGATAAAGCTAATCAACTGACCGCTGAAACAATTGGTAGTAACTTTGTTCAAAGTTCGTTTTATAATTCCGGCTCGGCACAATCGGCTATGGAGCAGATCCAAATTATTTCTTATAACAAACGTGACGTCACATCACCAGAGCTGGTTAAACAGCTTCAGCAGCGCTTTGACAGCGACTTTAAGGACGCTAAGGTCTCAGTTGGCCAAAATGACGTCGGACCGCCAAGTTCGGCTTTTATCGTCCAGTTGGATGCTGCTAATCGAAAGCAATCCCTAAAAGCCGCTCAAGCCTTAGCTGATTATATGAACAAAGTAGAGTTGAAGCGATTGAATGGTAAAGTAGCCCATTTTGTAAACGTCAATATCTCAAATGCTAGTGAGTACGACCGCACCGGCAATAAACCGATTGTAATTGTCAGCGGCGGGTTTGACGGCAATGACACAACCACCTTAGTAACCCTTGGGCAAGATGCAGTCAAAAAAGAATTTAACGCCGACAAGTTGAAGTCGTATGGCTTAAAATCGGACGCCCTCAGTTTCAACCTTGGTCAAGAATCAGATAACCAAAACTCGTTTAAAACTTTGGTCTTAGCTTTTCCGGTTCTGTTAGCGGTAATGTTTGTGCTGCTAGCGTTTGAATTTCATTCGCTATTACAACCGTTACTGATTTTTATGGCGATCCCGTTCAGTATTTTTGGCGTGATGCTTGGACTGTATCTAACCGACAACGCCATTAGCTTCTTTGCCTTGCTTGGATTCTTCGCTTTGCTGGGACTGAGTATTAAAAACACGATTCTATTAACCGACTATGCGAATCAAGCTCGGCGTAGTGGTATGGGCGCAATTGACGCCGCCCACGCCGCTCTTGAGGAACGATTCCGACCTTTATTTGCTACTAGTGTCACGGCTGTCGTTTCGTTAATCCCATTGGCCCTGACCAGCCCGTTCTGGCAAGGTTTGGCAGTCGTCTTAATCTTTGGCTTAGTATCGAGCACGTTTTTGGTAGTAACAGTTTTCCCTTACTACTATTTGGGCGCCGAGTATTTGCGGCTACGCATTTCTCCTAAGCACTTCTTGGTCTGGGCGGCGGCCACAATTGTTTTGGTTGTTCTAGCTACTAAACTTATCGGTGGTTATGGCTTTTACATTATTCCATTCAATTTGGCATTGGTAATTTTGCAAGCTATGTTTAAGAAGAAATTGATTCGTCCACATCAATTTTAGTTGCGCTTGGCCGTGGCATGCCGTAATCTGGTATTTAAATGGTGAGGCAAAGTCGCGGACGATTGTATTGTTTTTCGCCGCCAGTCATGCTGGCAACCTTTATTATTGAAACGTTTTCGTTTATTTATGTATTTGTACGCTACAAGCTGACGACTTTCACACGCTTAGCCACGGCAACTTTAGGTTTATTAGCAATTTTTCAGCTAGCCGAATACAACGTTTGCGGCGGTCATGGAGTTTCGGCAGCAACTTGGTCACGGATAGGTTTTATGGCTATAACCTTACTGCCGCCGCTCGGTATACACTTAATCCAAACTATTTCCGGTCGTAACATTCGTTGGGTTGTCGGTCTAAGTTATTTGTCGGGGTTAACTTTTGCTGGACTATTTGGCTTAAGCCAAAGTTCATTCAATAGCCACATTTGCGCCGGTAACTATGCTATTTTCCAATTAGCCAACAACCTTGGCGGCGCTTATTTTGCTTATTACTATACTCTGTTATTTTTGGGGATTAGTTTGGGACTTTACTTTAGTCTGTCGGCCAAACAAAGGGTTCGTGAAGGCTTAATTTTGCAAGTTTTTGGCTACTTATGTTTTTTGTTACCAACCGGGGTAACTAATGCTGTTAATCCACAGACCATCAGCGGTATTCCAAGTATAATGTGTGGCTATGCCGTAATCTACGCCTTAATTTTGACACTTGGTATAGTACCGGGACTAGCTTCAACCAAAAAAACTTAGAAACGAATTTTGCGCATTAATTGATCAGTCAGATCGTGGTCACGTTGTTCAAGCGGCAGATAACCGCTTAAGACATTAACAATACTTTTTTCATCTTTATGGTCATAGTAAATTGACAGTGGCGGCATAAAGCGTGTCATCGGCAGCAACAGAATCGAAGGGACGCCACTCTCGTCCATAATCGCGAACGACTTAAATCGAGCGTAAGGATAAGTTTTGGGACCAATCTTTAGTCCGCTGTTATCTAACACGTATTCCAAATTTTCCGGCTTGCGGGCAGCAAATACACCGAATATCACAAACATGGCCAGAATCAAAAAGGTTGGTAAGTAATCGTGATTGGTAGTTAGAAAAACAATCCCGCCAATCACCACACCGCCCAAACCAAGGCCCATGAACCACATCGTATTTTTATCGTGAGCCATGTACTCCGAAGCCGTCCAGCTAACACTTTGCTGATGCGTAGGAGGTGGTGCATTCTGCGAAGTCGCCCCCTCAGACACGGCGGCTTTGTCGTCGGCACTAAATGTCCAGTTCGAATCTGATAGTTTAGCGTCTTCGCTGTCCGCCTTTTTCTTTGCCATAAGCGTATTCTACAGTGACCGCGGGAAGCAGTCAAAGTGTCGGCCTTTAATTTTCCAATAAAATCGCTTCAGATGTTATGTAAGTTTGGTGCCAGTGTTCGTTTTCCAGGCGCCCAACAAGTTTATTGGTTTGGTTATCACGAAGCAACAGTGCGCATTTAACGTCGTACTTGCTAAATTCTGATTTTCTCAGTCGATCGTCGCTAAATATTTTAGTGTAAATGTTGAAGTACTTCTGACCTTGTTCATTGCGCCAACTTGGCATTCGGCCATCGATATAAATCGGTTGGTTTGGCAATTGCCAGATTAAAAAACCGCCAAGATTATAAGAATTAAAGATGTTGCCGCTACAAGGATGATCTTTCAGGTAGGTGTAAACCGTAAAGTCGGTTGAAATATCATATTTCTGCGGAATCCAGCTAACCCCAGACCGATAAACACCGTAGCCGACATCACCCAATACGATTAGAACTAATATGACTAGGACAACTTTGACACGAAGCTTAGGTTTTTTAGGGATGTTTTTACGTGCTTGTTTTGCATAATCTTCAAGTTTGGGCATGGCGGCTATGACAAAAAGAATGATATGCCGGGTTGACGATAGCCCAGCTAAAAACAACAGCTTATCAAACGTAAACAAATCGTCAAATTTCTTTTTGGTGTACAGAATTGTGCCAGCTATCCAAAGCGAAATATAAGCCTGAGATTGCCAAAAGATCAGAAACGGACGCCATTCGACAATCTGCCAATGGAGTTGGCTATCAAACAGAGTGGTAAATACTTCAAAATATAATCTTGGACCGTAGGGGTTTATAAAGGTTGCTAAAATTGACAGGCCAAATATTTTGAGCCACAGCCAATCGCGTTCCTTGATTAGTAAAAAACCAATGTAGGCCAGACCAATAATGAAGCCGCCATGTAAGTTGGTCCACAGCATTATGATTAATGGCATGAGAAAAATAAACTTTGATCTTAAGCGCTTACTCTCGGATAGTCTGATCAGAACTGCCAGCAGCAGTGCCGACCAAGCCATTGGTCGAACTGAAACGTAGGGCTGAATCGCAATGGCGGCCAAAAGCATAGTAATTAAGTACCGCTTCCCGGTTACAAATAGAGCTGATGTCCAAACACCGGCAAACACCAGCGTCAAACCAATGTAAGAAATACGATTAAATATCAGGGCATTAATAACGTCGCTTAGCCATTCATGGTCAATCCAGCGATAATTTCTGGCGGTATAAGTAAACACGTCGTGGCCTGGAACCCAGTGCGCCAAAATGTAGCGGCCAGCCTGCAAATGCCAGCCAAAGTCTGGATCGATAGTGTTCCAGACAATCAGTCCAAAAACGGTGAAAACAATAACAAACTTAAGGCACTGCGTAAGTTTAGGATGTTTATCGGCAAACTTCGTCAGTTTTTGCCAAAGCACTTGAAGTTTAGCCCAAGCAACATCGAATTGGGTAACTGGCTTTGTCTGATTTTTAACAGTTTTATTAATGATACTCAACTTTGTTATTTTAGTCGCAGGTTTTCCTACTGCCTAGTATTGTTTCAAAGTCGGGGTCGAGCTGTCTAGTGGGTTTGACTAAACTACAATGATTTGCACTCTTGAACCAAGCATAACTTTAACTTACTCTATACAAAGCCTTCACTGACAGCTAAACTGTAAGTCCTACGGAGAGGTACCCAAGTGGCTGAAGGGGATGGTTTGCTAAATCATTAGGGGGGCGCAAGCTCCCGCGAGGGTTCGAATCCCTCCCTCTCCGCCAAAATAGCTAAATTAAGCCAGCCTGGTGGTTGTTATACAAAAATTCGGTGACTATTGATGACACTTAACACATCTCGTTCTTCCATTACCAGTCGGCTAACCTATTTACTTTTGTTTTGTTTTTTCACCTCGGGTTTCTGTGCATTGGTTTACCAATTAGTTTGGCTAAGATTAGCTTTTGCAGAGTTTGGTATTAATGTTCAGGTCGTCTCGGTTGTACTGTCGGTCTTTATGGCCGGGCTAGGTCTTGGTTCGATTAGCACTAGTCGAATTAAGAATTTTATTAATTCTAAGGTCTCGATTGACACATTACGGCTATATGCGATTGCCGAGCTGTTTATCGGTCTAGGCTCAATTATCGTTCCAAAACTTTTTATATTCGGCAACAGGTCGCTTCTTGCTATTGGTCAAACCAGTTCTTTTTGGTATCTGGTACTTACGGCCATCATGGTGTTCATATCGATTTTACCCTGGAGTTTTACTATGGGTACGACCATACCCTTAATGATGTCAGTTTTCAAAGAGCGACGACTTTCAGATACCCGAAGTTTTAGCCTGTTATATACAGTCAACTCAGCCGGAGCGCTATTTGGCGTCGTTGTTAGCACATTTGTTCTTATTGAGCTGTTCGGCTTTCAAGCTACGTTGCTAATGGCTGGAATACTTAATGTACTGATCGCCCTGTTATGTTTTTATCTAGCTCGCCAACTACCTAAAAGTAAAACTCGACGCGCATTGATTAGCTCGAATAGCATGACGGCTAAATCCCACATAAACAAATCTAACGAAAATCAGTTACCTCTTTATGTACTGTTTTTTACGGGATTTTGCTCGATTGGTCTCGAGGTAATTTGGACCCGACTGTTTACCGCCGTCTTATTGACTACCGTGTATGCGTTCGCACTGATTTTAATTGTATATCTCTTGGCAACGGTAGCTGGAGTGCGCACTTATAGGCGTAAGAATAGACAAAAACCTCCAGTTTCTACAACCTTGTTAGTATGGTTGGTGGCCATCGTTTCAATATCACAAATCGAGATTAATGATCCGCGTCTTCACCTGGGTGCATTCGGTCTAGTCGTTACAATTTTTGTTTACGCATTTTTACTTGGCTACCTCACTCCAAAACAAGTTGATCAATATTCATTGGGTAATCCAAAAATTGCTGGCAGAGCTTACTCGATTAACGCCCTTGGTTGTATCATTGGCCCGTTGTTGGTTGGCTATTTGCTTTTACCCTGGCTTGGCGCTCGTACATCAATAATAATTTTAAGTGCGCCATTCTTAGTAATCGGTAGTATATTGTTAGCCAAAAATAAGGTCAAATATTATTACAGGGTTGCCGCAGTGGGCTCATCCGTGGCACTTATTATGATAGGTCTGTTGATTAACGTGAGTTATGAGGAAGGTCCTCTCAACATACCGAAAATGATAAAAAGAGATTACAGCGCCACTGTCTTTGCTTATGGTAGCGGTCTGTCAAAACAACTCATGGTTAATGGTAATGCCATAACAAGCCTCTCGCCTATCACAAAAATAATGGCACATCTGCCGTTGGCTACTCACAGTACTAAAGTTAGTAATGTGCTGGTGATTTGTTTTGGCATGGGCACAACTTTTAGATCGTCACTAAGCTGGGGCGTCGACACAACGTCAGTTGAGTTAACGCCTAGTGTCCCAGAACTTTTCCCCTATTTTTTCGGTGATGCTAACAAAGTCATCAGCGATAAACATGGCAAAATTGTCATAGATGATGGTCGAAGATATTTACAGAGAGTGAATAAGCAATATGACCTCATAACCATTGATCCGCCGCCGCCAAGTCCAACTGTCGGATCAAGTTTGTTGTACTCGAGGGAATTTTACAAAGTTGCGAAAAGTCGACTGGCCAGAAATGGCATCCTACAGCAATGGTATCCCGGAGTCGCGGGTGAGACTTTGCAGGCCGTAGCCCGCTCACTGGCCGATGAGTTTACTTATGTCAAAGTTTACCGCAGTACAATCGAGCCATATGTATCCGAGAGAAAAGGTTATCATTTCTTGGCATCAATGGAGCCTTTGATTGATCAATCGCCAATCGAGCTTGCCAAAAAAATGCCAGCCAGCGCCCAAAAGGATCTCTTAGAATGGGAATCTCCTGGCATTAGCACCGAAAAGATGCTTAAAGATATCCTCAATAACGAGGTCAACATAAACAGCTTACTTAACCCAGACAAAAGCATTGTTATTACTGACGATCATCCCTTTAATGAATATTTCTACCTGAGATACAGCCTTCGAAATAAATATTAAGTAAAACGTCTTTAGGCAATCGATCGCTTTACTTAATTACTTAGTCTTCTAGTCTTCTTGTTGGTTATTGATGAAACGATATATAAGGGGCGGTTTTGGGTTTCAACGTAAATTCGAGAAATGTAACTGCCTAGTACACCGAGCATAATTAACTGGACACCGCCCAGGAAAAACATTGATACCATGACAAATGCCCAACCCGGTACTTCTTTGGCTGGGTCAAATATTTTGAGCCCGACCACATAAACAATACCCATGACACTTAAAAGCGAGACTGAGTAACCCAGCTTGGAGATAAACCTCAGCGGAGCTACCGAAAAACCAGTAATACCATCGACAGCCAACCGCCACATTTTCTTTAATGAATAATTAGTCTTGCCGTTCGGCCGACTAGCCCGGCTGTAATAAACTGTGGTCTGATTAAAGCCAGCATAGCTAATTAGACCGCGAATAAACCGCTGGTGTTCGCTAAATTTCTTGATTTGATCCAAGACTTTTTTATCAATTAAACGAAAGTCACCGACATTCGAGGGTATCGGTGTGTCTGACATTTTATTAATTAAGTAATAGAATAAGCCAGCTGTTGATCGCTTAAAGATGCTATCAACTTTACGTGGATTGCGCTTGGCGTAGACAATATCAAACCCCTCACTCCATTTGCTTATCAATTTTTGGCAAACGGCTGGCGGATCTTGCAAGTCGGCATCCATCGTGATTGTGGCGTCAGCCTCGGAATAATCCATGCCGGCAGTGATGGCAATCTGGTGACCAAAATTTCTTGATAAATTCAAAACCGTTACCGAACTGTCGGTTTGGCTTAACTTGATAAGTTTTTTGAGTGTATCATCGGTACTGCCATCATTCACAAAAATGATTCCAAAAACATATTGCCGATTTAATGATTTGGTGACTTTTTTTAACTCACTATAAAGTTTTGGCAAGTTTAAAGATTCGTTATAAGTCGGCAAAACTATATTGACGGTTTTCTTCATTGTTATCTAGTATAGTAGCCAGTGCCGAAACGCCACAATACCCGAAGTGTTGTCAAACCGTAGACAAAGCTCGGCCAAAACTTAATCGAAGAGATGGTTGAATTGTAATAACAGTCGGTGTCAACTTCGGTGATTTGGTATTTATTGGCGATTGTCCAAGCGATTAGCTCGCTATCAAATACAAAATTGTCCGAAAAAGTTTCGTAGGGAATTTTCTTGAGTAGCTTAGCATTGTAAGCCCGTAATCCAGTGTGGTATTCGGACAGCCCGGCACCGTAAACTTGGTTTTGGCAAAAAGTCAGGAACCGGTTAGCGGCATATTTCCACAGTGGCATACCATTCAATCGAGCGGTTTTAAAACGTGAACCTAAAACTAAATCAGAACCGCTATGTATTTGTTCAATCATTTCTGGCAAACACTTGGTGTTGTACTGGTCATCGGGGTGCACCATGATAATGACATCTGATTTACTGGCCTTGATGGCATTAAACAGGCTTTTTTGGTTAGCGCCATACCCAAGATTACGCTCATGCACGATAGTCTTGATGCCCAGTTTCTGACTGATGACTTTAGTCTTGTCTTGGCTAGCGTCGTCGCACAACAACAATTCGTCATAAACTTTTGGCAAATTTAAGTAAGTCGCCTTAAGCGTGTTGGCGGCATTGTAAGCCGGAAATATTATCGTAGTCCGGCCCATGAGTTGTTCAATATAAAAGTTAATAACAGATAGAAATTAAACATGCCAGAGCCGATTAATAAAAATTTCATTGGGGAACTTAACTTTTTTTGCCGTTCGCGGTATTTAATCATTAGTATCAACAATATCAGTGGCAGAAAATCGAGGGCATAGCGATAGCCAATTTGATAGTAGCCAATGCCATAATAACCAAAGATCATGACCATACTGACAGCCACGGCAATTAGCAAGTTGCGGGTAGTGTGGTTAAAGTCACTTTTTCGAAGATTAAATAGCCAGAGTAGGTATGGAGAACTGAAAAATATACTCATTCCCCAGGGATTATTTTTAATAAACGGCATTCTTAGAACCTCTGAAACGTGGTCGCGGAAGACTGGCAGCGGACCAGCCAAAAAAGCATAATAAATATTGGCTGGAAAATGAACGATACTGTAGACGCCATAACGACGGGTGGCTAATAATTGATCCCTCAGATATTGGTAGCGATAGCCCTGCTCAAAGATCGAGTGGAAGCGCGCATAGTTGTAAAGCGCCAATATAAGACCAGCAACCACGACCGGTGAAATTATTTGCAACCAGGCTTTTTGCCATTGTTTACTGTCTTTATAAAGCGACTTGGATTCCAAAATAAAGAATAGGGCAATCGGGGCGGCGCTAATTCGGGTTAAGGCTAAACCGGCGCAAAATAAACCAATCAGCCACCAACGTTTTTGACCAACGTACTCATAAAGCGCTAACAGTAGCAGTAAAACAGTTATAGCTTGGGCAAAGAACCAACTCATCGATAGTGCTATGATGCCAATGTAGGCACTCCCCAGCAGAAAGCCAAATGCCCAAATCGCACTATCTTCACCGTCATATTTTAGTTTTCGCGCCAGTTTGAACAACATTACCAAGTTAATCATTGTGATGACCACCTGTAGATATGATTGATAGAAAAACAGATGGAATAAACTGAATAACGCAACAAACGGCATTAGGATTATGGCCGGCAATGGGCCTTGTGGCCAGTAATATTTGTTTTGATAAACCGACCAGTCGTCAGTTGAACCTGGACCTGCTTGAGTGACATTCAGGCGGTGATGTAACATAGCATCCGATAGATAACTAAACTGCTGATGGTTTGTGGTGGACATACAGAGCACAATCGCCACATAAAAGATAATAATGGCGGGCGCGAATTTAAGTATTTTTGTTATGCCAATCATTTACCCCTTGGTCCCTTGGATTATATCATGCCAAAGAGATTAAGCTTGACCTGTTAATAATCCTAATCTTGTTAGTGTTCCGGTATCTGATAAATTAATATTGAACCAGCCACTGTATCAATCGGATAAACCCCCCTGATTTTGTAGTTAACCTTATTAAGACCACTGTAATTAGCAATCGAAGCCGATACGGCCAGCCAGCCGCCACGTCTGGGAATTCGCCGATTCAGCCAATGTTTATCAAACGGCGCAATGCCAATATCGATAGTCTTAAAACCGTAGTAGGCCGGCTCAGCCATACCAAAATAGATAATTGGTAAGTTACTAATACAGTGTTTGTCGGTGTAAGCTTTTAATTGTTTCAGACCCTGGCCCCAGTCCAAGTTTGAATCTGCCAAATAACGGTAGCTGTTTTTCCGACCGCCAAACAGCTCGTTGGAATAAGCTAAGTAATTAGGATAAGCACTGGCAAGCGTAAAAACGTAATAGGCCGCTCCCAGAGCAAGCCACGAGTAACCGTGTTTATAATTTTTGATTAATAAATAGCCGGCTCGTCCCAGCAAAATAAACAAAAAAGGATAAATTACAAAAATTAAACGCAGTCCAACCGCAAACTGTGTCTCCATTACCAGTACAAGGGTAACGACTATTGGTAAGACCAAAAACATCATGGTGTTGGACAGTCGATAGTATTTATTTTTCTTTACATAAATTAAGCCGCAAACTGTAACCAGTAGAACAACCAGTGTACTTTTGATAATAAAACTGCCCGGGAAAAACCAGACTTGGCCACTATTAGAATAATAACCCCCCAGATACATTGGTTTGTAAGCACCGTAACGACGCAGCCCTTGGTAGAGAGATTCGGTAAAACTACCGGGTAATAAATTGGCATGCTGCCAAACTTTACTGCCTTGGATAACCAGATAAGTCAGCCAGACGGTAATAAATGCCGACAAGTAGACTAAGCCCAGATGATTAAAATAAAATCTTAACCGTTCACGCTGGGTTTGTTTAAACTTAAGCGCCGCCGGTATAAGCAGAATTAAAAGCATCACAACGGCTGAAACGGCACTGATTTTAGTGGCCAGTGCTAGTCCTAAAAATAAACCGGCTAGTTTGTATTTCCAGCTGGCATGTTTTTGATAGGCTAACCACAGACAATAGGCCATTGCGGCTACAAACGCCGCCATTGGCAGGTCAAAGGTCACCAAATGGCTGAAGGCGATCATGCTAGGGTCTAGGCTGTAAAAAGCTAAGGCCAGTAGGCCAACGGTTGCACCAAACATTGATTGAGCCCAGAAGAAGATAACTAAGCCTAGTGACATTGCTAGTATGAGTACGGGCAAACGGCCCCAAAATACTATTTTGTCGGCGTCATTGCCGGGCGTGAAATAGAGTAAATGACGGCCAAAGTCGTATTCTTGATCATTTTTAAAGCTTGGCCAATTAGTATCAAGCTTCGGGTGAGCGACAAATTGTGCACTTAAACCGCTTAGGTATTTGATAAGTACGGGGTGCTCGGAGTTGATTCGAAAGTCATCAGTCTGGACATAACTAATGCCGGCTGGAATATGTGAAACCTCATCGGCAGTGGCCGATTCATGCGAAGATTCAATCAGGCTAAGACTGGCAAAGATCCCAAGCAGTAAAACAACCAGAGATGGAATTATCCAGCGCCTAAGTTTGTTACCAAACTTATTGGTAAATTTTGATATTTTTTTATTGGGCATAGGTTAGTCTCGCCAACTTGGCGGAGAGGGTGGGATTCGAACCCACGGTACCATTGCTGGCACGCTGGTTTTCAAGACCAGTTCCTTCAACCACTCGGACACCTCTCCTAACAGGGGTAATTATAGCAATGGTTAGGTGTTATTCAAAATTGGCTTTTCTGAGCGAATACTAATGCATTGACTGATTTGGCACCTGCTTGGCGCAAAACACGGGCAACTGATTCCAGCGTGCCGCCAGTGGTGACAATATCATCAATTAAAATAATTGACTGGCCTTGAACATGCTTGGGGTGTTTAACATAAAAAGCCAATCCCAGTTGTTTTAAGCGCTCCTCTCTGTGAGCACCAACTTGTCGCGATTGGCCCAGACGCCCAACCAGTGACTCATAACTATAGCCAGTTTGACTAGAAATAGCTTTGGCTAGTAGTTTGGTGTGATCATAACCACGCATCCGTAAGCGTGACGTAGCCGTTGGTACCGGCACTAATAGTGGTGGTTTTTCAAATAACGGCAAAGTTGTGCTCATATAACTCGAGATTGCTCGATTAGCCGATTGGCCACGCTCAAACTTATAGAAATGCAGTAATTCTTTGGCTAGATCGCTGTACTCTGTTGCAACCCAAACGTGGTTAAGGCGACTTTTGGACCGACAGCGTTTACAAACTTGAAAATTTTCAGTAACCGCCTTGCAAATATAGCAACGCGACGGTAACGGCAGCACTAAACTGGCACAATTAGAACAGATCAAACTGCCTTCTTGGCCGCAAGACAAGCAGTTGAATGGGGCGATGACGCTTATAAGTCGCTCTAATACAAACATGTTGTAATACTTATGTTGTAAATATCCACAGGCACGGTTGCACCTGTTGAATATACTAAGCTATACTGATAGGTAACAAAAATTGCAAGTCAAAAATGATCTAATCATAAGAGGGAAAGCCGTCATATTTATCATCTGAGTAGGTCGGCTAATTGGGGAACCGCTGTGGCGGACTACTCATATTAATAAAGTGGAGGGTAACAACGATGGCACGCAAAAACCACGATGAGGACCTATTAATGGAAGACGAATTAACTGCCGCCTTTTTAGGCGATGATAATGATGTGCCCGCCGCTGGCGATGATAGTGATGTGCCCGCCGAACCGTCGGATGAGTGGGACGAGGAAGAAGCTGTACCAGGCCAGTTAGCTGTTGATGTTTATGAAACCAAAGAAAAATTGGTGGTCAAGGCACGTACAGCTGGGGTTAACAAGAGTGAGCTAGATGTCAGTATTGCTGACAATACTCTAAGTATTCGCGGTACACTTTCAGCCGGTAACGAAGAAGATGTTGAGAATTATTTCGTTCAAGAGTGTTACTGGGGTGAATTTTCACGCAGTATTGCCTTACCGGTACCAGTTAAAGAAGACGAGATTGAAGCTGTCTTAAAAGATGGTGTCTTAACAATTAGTTTCGCTAAAGTTAAGCAAGACAGCGTTAAGAAGATACAAGTTCTCTAAGGACTATTAATAAATAGCCAGCCTCTACAAGCTGGCTATTTTTATTTACATATGCTTGGAAAATAAAAACGCGCCGTGATTTTCGCGGCGCGCTATCTTTAGGCAGTTAAGATATTTTAGCCACCTGCAGTTTGTGTCTTGTTTAGGACGAACTTGACGATTAGCTGAGCTAATGCCACGATGACCAAACCGACAATCGCGTACAGAATGGTATTCTTTGCACCCGAAACGGCACCAGCGTCACCGTTAGATGTAACGTACTTAAGACCACCGATGATGATCATGACTACACAAACTAGACCAACAACTACTGAAAAGATGTTGATGGCGATTGTAACAATGTTTTGCACAACTGTTACAGCGTTGTTTGCTGAAGTACAGCTAGTTGCCGCCAGGTCAGCGTTAGCACCACAAGACAAGTGGTTAGACCCAGTTAGCACTGCAGCTCCGGCAGTAGCAGGCGCAGCCAGCGGTGTTAAGAACAAAGCCGACATTGTGCCTATCATTAATAATTTTCTAATTGCTTTTATCATTTTATAGACCTTTCTTATTCTATTGTATCTACTTATACCATAACCATTTTAGATATAGCAATAGTGTTTTTCAATACTAATTATCTTATCTTGTTTAAAACGTATTTTACAATGCCTTGCGCCAAGGCCGCAACAATGATTCCAACTATGGCATAGATCAGGGTGTTTTTAGCACTCGCCACGGCATTTGGGTCGCCATTGGAAGTAATGTATTTGAAACCAGATATGATTACCATAACGACGGCGACAAAGCCGATTACGACGGCGAAAAGCTGAACCGATTTGGCCGCAGCGCTTGGAATATTAGTACTACCGGCCGGAGCTGTACAACCAGTACCCAAACCCGCGCCATTACAAACTGCCTGTTGAGCGGCCGAAGCAGCCATAGCAACAACTGGTGTCAGTAATATGGTCGCGGTGATGAAAGCTATTACTAAGTTAATAAATTTTCGCAAAATATTTCTCCTTTTTCATAGTATATGATTTAAAGCAAAGGCAATTGTAGCTTGAGCTGAAACTGCCACGATTAATCCAACTACGGCGTAGAGTAAGGTGTTTCTGGCAGTAGCAACTCGTTGGGCATCGCCTCTGGAATTCATAAATTGAAAACCAGAGTACAAGATAACTGCCACTGATGCTAGACCAATTATCCAACTGAGTATTAATGACGCCTTGATTATAACGCCGTTATTGCCAGCAAACGGGTTGGCTGAATATGACTTGCAAGCAACCGAAGCAGTCGCCGAGCCTTGGCACACAGGCAGGGTTTTCGCGGTAGCACCTCCAGATGTCGGGCGGTTAAACGGATTGAAGGCCAGGGCTTGGCTAGACTGTAACAATACAAAGCTAGTGGCTAGTAGCAAGATTAAGGCAAGGCTTGTTTTAAAGTATTTCATGACGTTACCTTAGGAATGACAAACGCTACGATTGAATAGGCCATAATAGCCACTACTAAACCAACGATGGCATAAAGAATCGTATCTTTGGCTCTGGCGGTTGCTTGTGGATCGCCTCGCGACATGACGTATTTAAAACCACCCAACGCGATAATAAATACGGCGATGGCGCCTAAAGTCGCCAATATGGCGGTGACAACATTGTGAATGGTAGCTGAACTGGGAGTAGCACTCGGCAAGCTTTTGGGACGGTTTATATATACGGCTACCAGATAGATTAGAGCGTTCATTAAGTACCCCCTAGTCGATTGCCAATAAATCCAACGGCCGAGGCGGCAATGACTGCAATAACTGCGCCGATTAAAGCATTAACTATAGTACGACGGGCTTCTGCGGTTTTATCTGGTTCGCCCTGGCTGATTAGATAAGTAAAGCCGCCCCATATAACAAAGGCAACTGCTACCAAGCCGGCAATTCTCATGACTATATCCAGAGCCGCTAAACCGATTAGCCAATATTGTCCCCAGCTATGAATAGTTACTTCACATTTACCAGTCAAAGCACTCTTGGAATAGGACAAATACTTGTACCACCTTGGCAAAGCAAAAAAGTTGCTAGCTTTACTACAAGTTACTGCCGGGGCGCCAAAAAACCGAAGTTGAGTTAGGGTATACGTCAGAAAAGCGTACATCCTAGAAGATACCTCCCGGCACTAACCACTGAATGAATGACCAGAAGAAACCATAGGCTACTAGCGCGAAGACGGCATTAGCGATCTTGCGACGAGCTGCGGCCACGGCATTGGGGTCGCCACGAGAAGCTGAGTACTGGATCCCGCCGACCACAATCATAATGGTGACGAGTATGCCGACGCCGATCCCCAGAAAATCAATTGCCGGGAACAACCACCTATTAAAGATCCGGCAACTGGTTGGCGAATCACTAGCCCTAAGCAAACACGATCGTTCGCCTTTTCTATCTGCTAGTTCGGCCACGGAAACTGGAGTGCTGCTATTGCCCCCGCCGTTGCTGTTATTGCTACTGTTATTACCAGTTTTATTTCCGCCACCTTTATTACCACCAGTAGCAAAGACACCAGATGTACAACTGGCTGGCTGATAAACAAAGCCGCCGCCGCCGTTTGCTAGCTGTAATATGTAACATTTGTTAGCTACCGGATAGCCGCCGGTCGTCACCGGCCAATGACCACAACCACCAACGCCACTAGGAGCAACTAGCGATTGATAACAGCGCGGCGCGGCGGCAAATACTGATTGAGTATTTAATATTATTGCGGCAAAGGGCATAAGAATAGCCGCTAAAATAACAATAAGTGCTTTTAGGTTTTTATTTTGTTTCATTTTCATCTGTCTTGATTATAATTCTGGTTTTTAGCTTAAGCAAGTCTATTATACAATGATTCTCCAAATCCAAGTTCGAAATCAAAATGCATAAGCATTTTGCAGCCGTTTAAATTTGTTGCTAGTATTAAAGATATGAAAACGGCTAATCCCGTTCGCTATAGGCTAATTGTGGCTATTTTTTTGTCGCTTTTTGGGTTTACGTTTGTAACTCAATTGATTCATCCCCAAACTGTTCAAGCGGTCACCAACTGTGCTCACTGGGATAGAAGTGTCATTCTTTGTCCCGGCGGCCAACTTTTTTACGACAACCAGATTGATGGTAACTACACTTATGTCCTTCAAGGTGATCCCGACAGTTGCGATGACACAATTAAGAAGCTTACAAATAACAATACTCAAGCTACTCTACATACCTCGGTACCAGATCCGGTTAATGGTGGCTGTAAAGAGACCACTTCCGGTATAACGCTTTCTTTAAACGCACAGTCCAGAATGCCGTTTGTGTATGTGGACGCGACACACATTATTACCAGTGACGGTAAAACTTCCTACACTTATAACAGTGCCTTAAAACTGTTCGTCGAAGTCGGCGGCGACAAATGTAAAGACACACTTAAAGTAATTGCTGGCGGACCTAATGGAGCCAGCGCGACCGTACAAGTTATCGCCAGCACTGGCGGAGCAAATACTGCATACGATAAATGGGCTCAAGAACTAGCATTCGACAAAACTAAAAGACAAAGCATAAGTGGTTGTACCAAATATACCAACGTTGCGGCCAATACCTACAAAGTCAGTACCCAATTTTTAAAACAACCGTCGATAGCAAACCCGGCTATCGCTGGCAGCAACGGTGGTGGTAGTAATGGTGGTACAGGCGATGGTAGCGGCGGCGGCGGTGTCAATTTTGATTGTGAAGTAAGGTTTTGGAACCCGTTAACTTGGATACTTTGCCCGGTCGTTGAACTACTTCAAGGTTTCTTAAACTGGTTTGACGTGCAGATTGACGACATGTTGGAGGTTAATCCCAATTATATTGACACCACGAAGACTGAAGGCAAGGGCTTTTATCAAGCTTGGTCGTCAATTCGTACTATTGCGTTGGTGTTGATAGTGATTTTCGGATTGGTCATGATAATCTCGCAAGCAGTTTCGGTCGGGCCGTTTGACGCTTATACTATCAGAAAGGTTTTACCCAGGTTGGTGATAGCAACAATCGGCATTGCCTTGTCTTGGAATTTAATGATAACGGCGATAAATCTAACTGGCGATCTGGGCGGTTCGATCAGAGGTATCCTGAGCGCACCATTTGATAATCTGACGCTACCGTCACTTGGGCAGGGCGCCACTGGTATATTTGCTGCCGGTATTGGTACATTTTTAATCGGTACCAGCTTTTTGGGTGCCGTTAGTCTACTATTAACCGCCGTTTTGGCAGTTTTAATTGCGTTCTTTGTACTAATAATTAGGCAAATTGTAATAGTGTTGCTGATCATCTTGGCCCCTATTGCCATCGCCTGTTATGTTTTGCCGAATACTTCCAGGGTCTGGAAACTGTGGTGGGAGTCATTTAGTAAGGCCCTGCTGATGTTTCCCATGATTGTAGCCTTAATTGTCGCCGGACGAATCTTCGCCAAAGTATCGGCGGTCGACGGCGATGTGCTTCACCAGGTTATCGCTTTCATTGCTTATTTCTTACCGTATTTCCTAATCCCAGCCACGTTCCGTCTAGCTGGTGGTGCTTTATCGACCATTGGTGGCTACGTCAACAATCAGGGTAAGGGCGGCTTTGACCGACTTAAGCAATTCCGTCAACAACAGTACAAGACAACTATGGATAAAAACCGGGGGGGTAACCGTCTGCTTGGTGGTAGAACTGACCCGACGACTGGTAAAGCCATTAATTTTCGCGGTAGAATTAACCGGGGCATGCAAAACTCTACTTTGTTGCCAGGTGCAATAGCAGCTGGGGGTGTAGTTCGAGGAGTAAGAGATGCCCGTGGACAAGTTAAAGCAATTAGGCGAACAGCTGACTTTGCAGCCGCACAGGAAATTATGAAAGATCCAGCTTTTGGAATGCTAGGTGGTAACGAACATAACATGGTGGGTATGCTTGGTACATCTCGTTCGGATATAATTACTAAACTTAGAAGCACAGATTCTTATAAAGATGCCAGCGACCAAGACTTGAACGAATTAGCTGACACTATCGAGCAACTTCAAAGGGTTCATGGTGCCAAACCATTACAAATTGCCGCTTTCATGCAAAAGGCGACCAGCAAGAATGCCTTTAACGAAGCCGGCCAAATGGAGAGAGAAATTGCTGAAGTGGCTGGTGGTGATGGAATCCTGGCCAGCAATCTAATAGCCCACGCCCGCTCGGCTCAAACCCAAGCTGGCCGAGCCGATAATGTTACTGCTTTTGGCGAGCAGTTTGGGATTGTTGACGATGTTATGCACAATCGTATTAAAATCGGCGAACGCACCGAAATTGATCAAGAGACTGGAAAACCAAAGCAAGTACCAATATATGACACTACCAAGAATCCCGAGCAAGTCCAGGCTGCCGCCGGTCAACGCGTCATACGTGGAGCTTTGGAAACTACTAGTCCAGGCCAAATCTTAGGTGGTACACAAAGAAGTGTTAGCAATTTCATGGCGGAATTAGGCCGGCAGTGGGCAGATGCCATTGATCATGGCACAGTAGATGAAATGACGAATGTTGGCGCCAGAATGGCCACCTTCAGGAATGCCATGGGCGGCGCCACGCCTCAAGTCAGGGAAGAAGTATCAAAAATGCTAGATTCAGCCGGTGTCAACCTTGACTCTGACGAATCTTCTGACCAACAATTAGCCAGAAGGATTGCCGACGCTAACATTAGCAGGAGCGGAACACCATTATCTGAAACTGATCGAATTAAGAGTACAAGGACTGTTATGGAAGAAATTCGAACCAAGGCCGGCCTGTACGATATGGGCAATCGCGAATTAACGCCCGAGGAACGTGCCAATCAGCAGATGATGATGAGTGGTGGTCAGCCACCTGGAACCGGTATCCCGCCCTCGGGGAACCCCGACGAAAGATAATCAACCTAAATTCTAAAGTAGATTATTGACTATTTCGCTAATGTTTGCTATAGTATCATTACTATGTCAGAACTTCCTCCTGATACAAAAACTATAGAAACACCAACAGTCACCGCCGAAATTCCAACTGTTCCGATGCAAGAAGTTAATGCTGGTCCTACAGAAGCATATATATTAACCGACGAGCCTGGTGTGGCTTGGCTAGGCATGAAACGATGGGTTACGGCATTTAGAGCAGGTATGGCTGAGCATGTCATCAATCAGTCCGACATTAGCCATCGAGTATCTAGTCATTCAGCCGAATATGCCCTTCAAGAAGATCCTGTCCATACGGCGGCTCTTTCGACACTTAAGAAACCAGGTAGCGTTAGGGTAATAAAGGGTGGTTTTAATCTTGAGAGTGGCGATTCCAAAATTAAGTTTGAGCCTGGCATTGTACCAAAATATCATTCAGAAACTGGGGAATTTACAGGAATTGATTTTGATTTTGGGCTCAACATAAATGATAGGAACAAAAAAATTAAAGATGGGATCGACGCCGAAGCAAGAGGCGAGTCCCAAAAAAGAGATGTAGACAAGGAAGAAGTTTATATTCTCTCCGAACCCGTAGAACGACGCCGGGCCGAGCGGCCCGTCACCTGGCCAGAACGCCGAGCTTCTCTATTTCGAGCACGCCAGGTTAGAAAAATGAATAATTTACGAATTTCAAGTGGTCGTTTGAAAAAAGACTATTCCACAAAAGCCCAAGAACTTGGCAGTATAGCGCCACGAGATCTATTCAGTGCCGAAAGAGGAATGCATGGGCGCAACGTTAGGACGTTTGGCGAAAGACGCGATTATGCTAAAGCCTATCGACAACAACGTAAAAACACTGAGGGTGGCATAATTAAACGAGCCCTGGGATTGCCAGTTGGGTATGACCGAATTCGCGAAACTACTGAACAGGCCATTCGCGGTGAGTCCCCTATGCAAAAGCTAAATATTCGTCGACAAGAGAGCGCCAAAGATAAAGCCAAAGGTCTAAGAGAAGATGTTGAGGTGCTCCGCGCACAACACCAGCACGCCAAAGGACGACAACAAAAACGTAACAACTATATGGATGAAATAAAGCGTAGGAATACTTACTTTGCGTCGCAACCGGCAAACATTGACAAAACCGAGGCCGAGTTTGTAGCTGCTTCACCTTTGGTCACAAAATTAAAGAAGCTATCAGCTCGCGCCACTAAATCGCGTGCCGCAAAATCGACGGTTGATATTGCTAGACTAAACCATCAGATTCGTAGCCAAACCGACAGTGATAACAAACAGGTATTAGCCGAGAAATTGACCCGGACTCGACAAAAAAAGGCCGGCTTAGCTTCGAAGGCTTACAACCGATACAAGGATATAAATCGACGCCGAACTGAAACCGGTAAGGTTGATGTAACCGGCTGGATGTAATTCGGCAAACTATTATCTGATTTAGCTATTGGCTACAGAGGTTAGCTCCTTTATACTTAGTGCTAATGGCTACGTATAAGGTTATCCAGGATATTGAGGCCGAGGACAAGCTGTTGGGGCCGTTAACGCTACGGCAGTTTATCTATGCTGCGATTACAATCGTTATTGGTTTTATTATCTTTAAAACCCTGGGTTCTGGTGTTTGGTATGTTGCTCTTGGATTGGCACCACCGATGTTTTTCTTTGGACTACTGGCGGCGCCATTTGGCCATGATCAATCGTCAGAAGTTTGGATGCTTGCCAAAGTTCGTTTTTGGATAAAACCACGAATTAGAATCTGGGACCAAGACGGCGTCAACGATTTGGTGACCATTACCGCCCCGAAACCACCGCCAAACTTAACTAATGGTTTGTCTCAGCCCGAAGTTCAAAGCCGATTAGAAGCCCTGGCCACCACCATCGATAGCCGTGGTTGGGTGGTTAAAGATTTGGGCTATGACCCATTTGCCACCAATCAAACCGATCGTTTAGTTGATGAATCGCAAACACTTAAAGAAGCGTCGCCAGTTGATATGTCTCAAGTGGTTGACGTTATGGATGAAAACACCAACCCAACGGCCCAAAACTTTGACAAATTAATGGCCGCGGCTGAGCAATCCCATCGCCAGCAAATTGAGGCCTCGATGCAAAAAGCTATCCAAAAACCGGGTGATAAGTCCAAGACTAAAACCCAACTTGAAGAGGAAGCCCAGAAACCAGCGCCTGATTTTTGGTTTATGCGTGAAGATCACTCGCCAACCGAACCAGGCATTTCAATTTTCGATAACCCGGCTGTGGTAGCACCTGGTTCAAGGGACCTTGATTTGCCATATCAGCCAACCGATGAAGAGCAAAAAATTATCAACCGCGCCAAAGACGAACAAGCTCAACCACTACCAATTATGTATCACTTAGCCAGGCTGGATGATGTTGAGCAACCCGAGCCAGAACCTGAACCGGCGGCACTGAAACAACCGACGCCGTCCAATATAGCAATGAGCAGTTTAGACGTAAAATTACCGCCGATTGTTACTAAAAAAACACCAGATACCAGCAGCTACTCAACACCAAATACTGGCCCTCCCATAACTGCCCAAACTGATATAATGAAAAAGAAGATCCCCTCGCTGCCATTCAACAATGATTTGAATGTCGAAACAATTGCGCGCGAAGCCAATCGTGAGACAGTCAAAGTTGATACTTTAGGTGACGAGGTGGTGATTAATTTGCATTACAAGGGCACCTCTTAGCAATGTTTATCCGAAGGTGGGTGATATAAAAAATGAATCCAAACTCTAAAACACCAAGTAGTCGACCAACCTCAGGCGCAGTTGGGGGCCAGTATTATGGTGACATTGGTAAATCTCCTTCGCCAATCGCTGGTCCCACACCAGCAGCCGGCCATGAGCCGCCCCGCCCGCAAAATTATTCTCAGTTTACGCCTATGGGTCAGGCCGCGCCTGCTCCGGGTGCTCCCGGTGGACCACGGGCGCCCTTGCCGCCACACGTCATAAACCCGAACAGCACTCAAAACATGTTGCAAATTGCCGAAATTCGCGACGGTTTGGTAATTATGAATGATGGCTCATTCCGCTCAATCGTTATGGCTCGATCAATTAACTTTGATTTGATGAGCCCGGACGAGCGTGAAACGATTGAATATGCTTATCAAGGTTTTTTGAATTCGTTGCATTTTCCGGTTCAAATTTTCATTCGCACTGAACGAGTTGATATTCGTCCTTATTTGGAACGGCTCGATAATTTACGGCGGCAACAGGACAATATGTTATTGGCTCTATTGATGGAAGACTATATAGGCTACGTTGAAGAGTTGGCCAGCCAAACCAACATTATGGACAAGAAGTTTTATTTAGTTGTGCCGTATTTTCCGGTCGCCGATATTCAAAAAGCGATTACTCAAAGCAAAAATTTCTTCACTGGTTTAATTGATATGTTTAACAAAAAAGCGCGACGTGTCACCATCAACGAGGCTGAGCTAAACAATGCTAAGGTGGAACTGCGCGAACGGGTTCAGGGTGTTTTGGCTGGTTTGCAACAAGCCAGTATCAAAGCCTTGCCGCTTGATACCCAAGAATTGATCGAGTTGTACTACGACATTTACAACCCAGACACTGCTACCCGCCAACAGCTCAAAAACTTTGACGGTATTAGCGAACCTGTGGTGACCAAAGGCGAGGGCGAAGCGCCCCAACCAGGACTAACTCCGGAGAATAACAATGGCTAAGAAAATTGACGCTGTCACCGCCGCCGAACAACAACGCTTGCTTGAAGAACAACAAGTCCAAACTGCTTTTCAAAAAGGCATTACGGCGCTGCGCGATTTTATTGCACCCAGTTCCATCGAGTTAAAATCGACTTTTTTCCAGATTGGTACACGTTATGCTCGAGCTTACTACGTTTATGGCTACCCGAGGCAGTTATTTACTGGTTGGCAGAGCAGCATAATCAATCTTGACGAAGTAATTGACCTGTCGATGTACATTTACCCAGTGGAAAGCCAAGTTGTGTTGGAAAACCTGCGCAAAAAAGTCGGGCAACTGGAAGCTGGTTTGCAGATCGACGCCGAAAAAGGCCGCGTTCGAGATCCGGCCAAACAAATTGCCATTTTAGACGCTGAAGAAATGCGCGACAAATTGCAGGTCGGGGAGGAACGCTTCTTTAGATTTAGCATGTACTTCACGCTTTACGGTAGTAGCCAGGAAGAGTTGGAGTTTGTTTCGCGCAAAGTTGAATCGATTCTTGGACAACAGTTAATTTTTTCTAAGCCGGCCACGTCTCAGCAAGAGCAAGGTTTAAACAGTACGATTCCGCAGTTTATAGACCAATTGCAGATTAAACGTAATTTTAGCACTGGTGCGCTTAGTACCAGTTTCCCATTCACCTCGGCTGATCTAACTCAAGAAAACGGTATCCTTTATGGCATCAACATGCACAACTCAGGTTTAGTTATCTTTGATCGGTTTACTCTAGAAAACAGCAATGCCGTGGTGTTTGCGAAGTCTGGCGCCGGTAAATCTTTCGCGGTTAAGTTGGAAGCTTTGCGAAGTCTGATGATGGGTACGGAGATTTTTATCATCGACCCAGAGAACGAGTATCAGCGTATGGCTGAAGCCGTTGGCGGGGCATATATTCGACTGAGCCTAAACTCTGCGACTCGAATCAATCCATTTGACCTACCGACTGTAGTGGATGTTGAGGAGGCCGACAACGCCTTGCGTAGTAACTTAATTACCTTGCATGGATTGCTGCGTCTAATGATGGGTGGTGCTCAAGCCGTCCTGGCCAGTGGTTCGTCAACTGCCGCACCGGCGCTATCTCCAGTTGAAGAGGCCGATCTGGATTCCTCCCTAATTGAAACTTATGCCCGCGCCGGCATTACCAATGACCCCTTAACTCACAAGTCACCACCTCCCACCATTAATGATTTATATGACACACTCCTGCACATGGGTGGCTCGGGACCGCAATTGGCTTCGCGTCTACGCAAATATACCAGCGGCACATTTGCTGGCATTTTTTCTCAGCCCAGCAATATCGACATCAACAATACTATGGTGGTCTTTAACATCCGCGACCTAGAAGACGAATTACGACCGGTCGCTATGTACATCGTGCTGAACTATATTTGGAACAAAACTAAGGCCGACCAACAACGTCGTATCTTGGTCGTGGACGAGGCCTGGCAATTGATGAAATACGAGGACTCGGCTAATTTCTTATATTCGTTAGCGAAACGGGCTCGTAAATACAACCTTGGTATTACCACAATCACTCAGGACGTCGAAGACTTTATGGGTTCCCGTATGGGTCGGGCGATTGTGGCCAACGCCAGTATGCAGGTGCTTATGAAGCAAGCGCCATCGGCCGTTGATGTGTTATCTGATGTTTTTAAGTTGACCAGCGAAGAAAAGAAGCGGCTCAGCCAATTCCCGGTCGGACAAGGTCTATTCTTTGCAGGACAAAACCATGTGCACATTCAAGTAGCGGCCAGCGCGACGGAAACTGGTTTGATCTCAACAACACCAGTCGCTAGGCAAGCAGCTGCAGCTCAGGCTAGTCAGTCAACCGGCGAACTTGACCAAGCCCAGGGCAGTATCGAACTGAACAATCAGCCACCACCGCCAGCGGGGGGAGTATAATGTGGCAAAAGGGTATTTGGGGTGAGTAATAACGACTTAGAGGAACGCGAAACTAGCGGTGACGATTTTTCCAAAAATCTCGATGCCAAATATTCAAAGGCTGAACGCAAAAAACTTGAAGAAAAATCTCAAAAAGAAGCCGAATCACCAACCACTGAGCAACTCGCTAAAGACCGGCAAGAATCGGCCAAGTCGGCCGGACAAGATGACGGTAACAGTATTCCGTTTCGACAAGAGAAAAAAAGCCGCTTCAAAGGCAAAGGTAAGGGGGGTAGCCGTAGTCTTGCCAAAAAAGCGCTGATTGGTGGCGGCATTGGTGGCGGCATCGTCGCGCTAATAATTACGATCTTTGTTAGCTTGTTGCCACTTAAGTTAATTCACATTTTTGAAAACTTGCAGCAACATTTTTTTGGTACTAGCGAATCGGCTGTCCAAAACCGCTCCGAAAGATTACTTAGCGACTACCTCAAAAAGAAAGTAGCGCCAGGTATGACTATCGGTGGACCTTGTGGTCGCTGGAGCACTATTGATAAAAATTGTGTCAAAAACTCACCAACTGACTCCGCGTCTGGCCGTTTATATAACGCTTGGCGGGACGCCCGAATTGAGAACGACTTATCGTCTAAATTCGGCATTGAGCTAGCCAAGACCGGTCCAACCCAATTCAAATTAAGCATCAACGGCACTGATTCAGGTGTTAATGTTGATGGCTGGTTAAACTCGACTAATGACAAAACAACATTGTGGACAGCTATTGGTGGTCGGTCAGACGTCCGTCAAACATTTCGGCAAGCCTTTCAGAACGAGACATACCTTAAAAGGATTATGTATCGCTTCAAGGTCGGACGTTTACTGGAGCGCAAGTACGGCATTAAGCGGTGTGTGTTTGCTTGTAACGCCAAAGATAAGTTCGATGACTGGGGCGATAACAGCAGCCAAGCCTTTAAGTTAATGGTGATTCGCCGGGTCATAATTCCACACACCCAGTTTGTCGGCTTTGCGTTAGAGTGTATCATCACCAATACCTGTGGCAATAATACGACTACGGATGTTACCCAAGACGGTGAAGACAATCAACGCCGTGACACGCTTGAGAAAAAGATAGCCGCAATGCTGCAGAAAAACGCTGTCGAGTATAGTGCCGATTCGGTTTCTAAAATCGCGACAGTGGCCGAGCAGATATTAAAATACGATAAAGCTGGTGGCTTTACGAATTATTTAATTCAAAGCATTGCCGATTCGGTTAGTAGCGATCTGGTTAGTGGTGCCACCGAAAAAGCGATACCAATTATTGGCTATATTGATATGGCGGCCAAGGTCTGGAGTACTGTAGCCAACGCCGGACCGAAGATTAAGCGCTGGACATTCGCTATCACGACGACGGCGATGATTACGTACTATATGATGGGCGCTTCGCAAGCCAGCGAGATTAAAGCCGGTCATACTAACCATCAGGTAACAGGGTCTTTGGTTAGCGCCCTAGGCAATACCGCCGGCAGCGCCGGCCACCAAAACCAGCCAGCCGAAAACGCACCGCTGTATACCGCCCTGATAGGTGGTAATGGCCCGCCGCAGCGTTCGATTATTAGTACTATGCTACCTAGCGCTTTAGCGGCCGATCCGGCTAATCCAGATTTATCGCCAAAAGCCTACACCTGTGATGACGGTAGTATATTGAATACCGCAAAAAGCCTAGTTTGTCCCGAGGAAAGTGTTAAAGCCAGTAATATTTTTGTAAAAATTTCCGATTTGTTTCATAGTCCACCATTAAGCGGGATAACTACATTCTTCAATATTTGGAATAAAAGTATCGGCACGATCTTGGGTTGGGTTGGTAAAATAGGTGCTCTCGGGTGGAATGTTGTTGACAATATTTTAAATGGTATAGTGCCCGGCTATAAAAGCGCCAAAGATGCCATTTTGGCGCAGGTCGGAAAGTTACTCGAAGCCGTGGCCCAATGGCTCATACCGTCGCCGATATCTGACAACATGAGCGGTGCCAGATCGTTTGATATGTTAGCCGGTGGGGCCGATGCCGCCGGATCCGACTATTCGCATTATGGTTTAGGTGCCAAGCGGGTAACTGATCAAGTGGCGGCCAGGATAGAGCAAGAACAAGAAGACCAGGCTTTACAAGATTTTCAAAGCCGGCCTTTCTTTGCGCGGATGTTTGATGTTCAGGATGCTCATTCGCTAGTCTCACAGCTAGCTATGGATGTGCCGATAAGCACCAACACTATTGTCCAAAACGGTTTGGCGTCATTTATCTCAAATCCATTCACGAAAATATTCAACGGTTTTGCCGCTATGTTGCCGGGTGGCCAAAAAGTCCATGCTGCCCCAATCAATGACCCGTTTGGTATTCCGCAGTTCGCTTATGATTTAAATGATCCTGAAGTCCAGGCCGCCATGGGAGTAGACCCAGACACACTGACTGATTCGGTTTGCGCTCAGATGAATAAAGACTGGGCTAACGGTACTGGTCAATTTGCTGGTACGCTAAAGATTGATCCCGATACCGGCAGTGATTACCACACAAAAGTTGATCCCTGTTTATTAAATTCCGCGGCGGCCGGAAGCGCTGGTGGCTACTTCAGTACTGATGTATTGTCAGCGTCTGATCTAGGCCCGCCATCTTCTAACAACGGCAACAACAATCCGCCACCAACAGGAGGCGGAACTGGTGGTTATCATAATCCGTTTCATGATATGACTAATGTGTTGCAGAGCCGTATCGATGAAGGCGTTGACTACGTCGCTAAGTCTGGCACGTCTGTGCCGGTTTACGCTATCGGCAATGGTGTAGTTGATATAGTTTCTTCAAACAGTACTTTTTATACGACTTCGGCCGGTAACGCTGACTGGGTAACTTATCACCTAACTGATGGTCCGGCAGCTGGCAAATATATCTACATTGCCGAGGGCTGCCCCATTAGCACAATTAGCCCGGGCGATAAAATCACCTGGCAGACGCGGCTGTGCGACATGGAGCCAGACAGCATTGAGATGGGCTGGGCGTCTGGTGGCACCATCCAAACACCGGCGGCCAGCAATGTCTATATTGAGTGTCATCAAACAGCTTATGGTGTCAATTTTAATCAATTACTAGTTAAATTAGGCGCACCGACTGGCCATCCGGACACTGGTGGCGGAGCTTGTCTAAATATCGAGGGTAGCTTGCCGGGAGGGTGGCCGTCGTGGTGACACCCAAACGCCATCTGAGATTTACTCGATCTGGGTCAGCATTTGACTTGGTATTGATGTTGTTGGTTGGTGTATTACTAATTAATTTAACTTGGCCGGCTATCGTGTCGGCAGCTAGCCTTTCACAAGACGACAAGGAAGCTATCGTTGGAAACTGGCCGCACTGGACGACCCAAAATTTTGCCAGTGATACTTCCACCACCGGCGGTGGAACTTGTGGTGGTTCAAACGGTGCCACTGATGGCGGCAAAGTTTATTTTTTGGGTGACTCCATCGGCGTTAGAACAACTCCGGCTTTAACCACCGCTTTAAGTGCTAAAGGCTTTAAGCTAAAGTCAGATTCGTTATCGTCTCGTACATTATCGGGCGGAAGTGTTTCGCCCGACGGCTTAACGGCCGCTCGACAAGCCGCCGACAAAGCCTTCATTAAAACGGCTAACGTAATCGTGATTGAACTGGGTACTAATAGCTCAGGATTTTCAAATGCTAACATTGATAAGTTAATTAGCGAAATTCGGCCAATTGCTCAACCAGGTGCAAAATTTTATTGGGTTGATACAGTCGTGGTTGGTCGTGGTAATGCATATGCGTCATCTTTTAGCGCAACCAATCAGACTATTTATGGCCACAAATCAATCGGTAATTACGCCGTTATATCTTGGAACAAGAAAGTATTGGGCGCTAACGCCAATCCCCTTAATATTAGGCCTAGTGCCGTTGATACAAATGGTTATATTGATAAGACTGACCATCTAGGTGTACATCCGACTGTTCCAAAGGGCTCTAATGCTTTGGCTAATTTAATTACCACGGCCGTTGTTAATGGCGGCGGGGGTTGTAGTGGTGGTGGTACTGTTGCTGGTAACTGTAACGAAGATAAGGTGTGGAATTTCTTTATTGGCAAGGGCTTATCCCAGGTCGCTACCGCCGGTATCATGGGCAACTTTCAGGCCGAGTCCCACTTTGAACCACGACTTGTTCAATATGGCGGCCGCAACTATAAAGGTCAGGTTTCAGTCCAGGGCCAACCCTCCAGTCTTGCCGACTATTTGAACGCCGATGGCACGACTGGCTACGGCATTGCCCAATGGACAGCAATTGGCAGACAAACTGGTTTACACAATTATGCTACTAGTAAAAAAACCATTGACGGCAATCTAACTACCCAGCTTGGTTGGGCCTGGACGGAAATTACCAGTCCGTATTTTGCCCACGTTTATCTGGTCTTAAAAACCTCAAAGAATATTGCTGAAATCAATTCGGTCTTCGGACATGAATATGAAGGCTATGGTACAAATACTGAAGCCACTCGTCTACAATTCGGTCAGGATATTTTAAACGCCCTGGGTGGCGGCGGAAGTTCGTGTACTTAAGATGTTAAGTAAATTGAGAAAGAACTATCATCATGAGAAATAAACTCGCGGCACTAGTCCTAATATTTGTGGTGTTAGTAGCGGCGATTTGGTTTAAGGGCCAGTCATTTCTAGAAATTACAATTAATAACGGAGCGGGCCAGCTGTCCTATAGCTTGGTTAATCAAAATTCTCAAAAAATAATTAGCCTAAAAAATTCTTCAAACCATATCAAAAAAAGATTACCAGTGGGCAACTATGAATTGGTGGCAACTAATGGCAGTGGCAGTTTTTTGGCAGTGGCCAAAACCCATGGTTTCTTTCGGACTACAAGTATTAGTGGGAGTCTACAACCTGAGCGGGAAAGACAGTTTATTGGTAACGACCCCGGTTCATGTATGAATTACATTGATAAAATTTTAATTTCTTATGATTGTGGTAGTTTGTTGAGCGACGCGGTGATTCATGCACCCGCTACGGCTAAGTTACCCAGTTACATCTACAAAAATCCAGCTGAAACTTTTGGCGGCGGCGAATCAGGAGGTGAGGCTTCAGAGATCACGCTCAATGGTTATATCCAGGGCACAATTACTATTGGCAATGACTTATGGGCTTTAATCCAATCGACCGCTGGCAAAACTGGACCGGTCATAGCAATTGCTAAATTGAAAAATAATCTGGCGTTGGATGATCGGGTCGCTTTAAGTGACCTTGATATTGACCTGTCGTACAATATAAAGCCGTATAAAAGTGGGTTTATTGTTTATGACTCAACGTTTGGTGGCGATATTTATTATTACGCCACGCCTCAATCTAAACCCGATATATTAAGTTTTGTCCGTCCTCAGAGCCGTGATTTAGCGGCCACCAGTTTAGACACTCACGACAACAAGATTCTAATGTTTTACTCACAACCAACTACAGACTCAGGTAAAGCAACTTCGGAAATTGCCCTTAGTTCAGATGGTCATGAGTCCCATTTTAAGCTTAACAAAGCCTATATTAGGGTTGGCTTTTGTGGCTCTGATAAAGTTTGTGCACTTGGCGACAAGGGTTTGGACATTTACAACATTAGTGGCAAAAAGGCCGCCATGTTATTCGCGGTCAACGGCATTACCGATTTCAGGACGTATGGTGACAGAGTAATTGCGGTTCGTCAAAAAGATATCATCGATTTAGACGTTAGTTCGCAAACCGGCTTCATTTCCTACAGTTTTGGAGATTACGAGTATGCTGACATTCAAGCCGACCAGACCGGTTACATTTTGCGCCTAAACGGCCCAAGCGGCAGCTCAGCCTTATTGATTGATGAAAAAAGTAATGTCACAACGGCGATTGATAAGAAAGTTTTGGAGATTGGCGCCTGGTCCGAAGTAAAGTCGGTTTCGGCTTATGGCAATTACGTCTTTATTTCGCCGAATATTGGTGAGCCTGATCAGTACAACAGTCAACTGCGGATTTTTGACTATGATCCAGCTAAACGCCAAGCGGCCACTAATAGCATTAACCAAAAGTTGCCGCCTTTAAATATCGATAAAAAATATACGGTTGTTAATTTACTTCAATAGATTTATTTGACAAGCGGTATGATTCGGCTGTTGCCAGTAAAGTGCTGAACTACCACATCAGCGTCGGTCGTGGTAATAAAAGTTTGGTAATCTTGTAAGAAATTGGTTAGGGCGCGCCGTCTGGCGCCGTCTAATTCACTAAACACATCGTCAAGCAGTAGTATTGGCCGCTGCTCATAGCGTTTTTCAACGATATCGAGCTCAATAATTTTGAGAGCCAGCAGCAAGGTGCGAATCTCGCCACGTGACGCACTGTCTTGAATGTCGTGTCCGGCAAACGTTATTTTCAAGTCATCACGATGTGGTCCATAAGCCGTGAAGCCGCGCTCTAGGTCCAATTCAACACTAGCGTCCAGTTTGTGTAAAAACTGGCTACTGTACTGATTTAATGGAACTTTAGAATCATAGCTAGCTCTAACTTTAGCTCGACTGTTAGCTAGCTTATTATAAAGTTTCGGTAATTTTTGATCGATAGTGGCGACTAGTTTCTGGCGCTCCGTTACAATGTGGCCACCTAACTCGCTCAACCGAACGTTCCAGGCAAAAAGTTGCTGACGAACATCGGTTGGGTGTTGTTTGAGCAAACGATTGCGTTGAGCTAGAGCTCGTTTGTACTGCTGCCTAAGCGAACCGTAACCAACGACGGTTTGCTCCAGAAGATCGTCCAAATAATCGCGACGGGCTTCTGGACCACGTAAAAATAATTGCAGGTGGTTTGGTTCAAACAAGACGACGGCTAGCTGTTTGGGTTGAGTAATTCGTCGGCTGATTTGGTCATTTATGGTCAGGTTTTTTTCGACACTACCGGCCGGATTATTAATTAGTTTTAGGATACGGTTGGCGTTTGGAGTATAGGCTTCGATGCGTGCCCAGGGTCGACCGTACTTAATCGTCTCCTGGTCTTTGGCGCGATAAGATTTGCCGGCGCAAATCATTAAAATCGCCTCTAGTAAATTGGTTTTGCCACTGGCATTGGGGCCAACAATAATATTTACGCTGTCGTCGAACTCAAACGAATCGTCTTTGTATGATCGGAAATTCTGAACCCGAATAGTGTTTAACATTGTCTTTATTGTACTTGAGTCGTTACCTAGCTCTTGAGCGGCATGATAACGTGTAGATAATCGGTACTCTTGGGATCTTTCAAGACGCAAGGTTCAAGTTTGCCGTTAAACGCAAACACCACATCCTCGCCGTTCAAACAATTCAGAGCGTCTAAAATGTAGCGTGAGTTCAGTGTAATTGTGCTGTCGGTTGATACTTCAGCAGTGGCGCTAGCCACGTTCTCGCCAAGCTGTGAAGCAATCGAATGAATGCTCAGCTGGTTGGCTTTTTTATCTAGATCAATGGTTACGCTGCCGGCGTTTTCGCGGGCAAATAGACTGGACACTTTGGTCACGTTAGTTAGTTCGGCGCGTTTAAGTTTAGCGGTATTAGCAAAATTAGTCGGAATTAGTTTGCGGTAATCTGGATAGTTGCCCTCAATTTGTCTGGTGACCAGCTCAATCTCGCCAACTTTAAATAAAACTTGTTGGTCGTCATGGACGATTTCAACCTCATCTTCTTCATCGCCAACAATTCGAAGCAGGTCCTGAATAGCTCCGGCCGGAATTAACATCTGGACATCGGTCTTAAGCTTGATTAGGCCCTTTTCGGCTAATCTATAGCTGTCGGTAGCCACCAAAAAAAGCTGGCCGTTGAAAGTATGGATATAGACACCGGTTAAAACTGGCCGCGACTCATCGTTACTGGCCGCGACCACTACTTGATTAAGCCCACTTTTTAAGGTTTTACCGCCAAGTTTTAGGGTTTGACCATTCGAAATGGCCGGCATAACCGGAAAGTCGTCAGCTGGGACACCGTTAATGACCGATTTATAACGATCGGTACTGATGTGAAGTTTATTATCTTCAAGCTTCAGTTCAATAACACTGCTCGGCAAGCTAGCCACAAAATCCTGCATCAGTCTAGCCGGTACTGTAATTGAGCCTTCTTGTTCAACTTTTGCGCCAATGTATTGAGTTATCGCGACGTCAAGGTTGGTAGCCGCAATACTAAGCCGATTGTTAGTGGTTTTGATCAGAATGTTTGACAAAATAGGTAGAGTACCTCGAGTGATAGCAATGCGCGAAACATTGCCTAAGGCTTTAGTTAGGTTTTCTTGGGTAACTTGAAGTTTCATATTACTACTCCTTTATATAAGTTAGTTGTAGGATTAATAAACCCTGTGGAAACACTGGAAAACTTTTGCTCAACGGGGTTAGAGTGACAACCAAGCTGTGAACAATACTGTTTAATAGTTTGGTAAAAGACTCGGAAAACTGATGGGTTTTCCCACACCACAGCAACACCAAGAACATGCCTGTGTATTAATCGATGGATTTGCCCACAAGTATGCCGTACATTATCAACAACTTTTACCCATACTTTAGGCATATAAATACTCCTTGATCTCACTAATCGCGCTGCGGATATCATTATCAAAACCAGCCTCTTTCTCAATTTTTTCAACGGAATGAATCGCGGTGGTGTGGTCTTTTCGGCCAAGTTCCCTGGCAATTTTAGGAAAACTCAAATGTAGCTCACTTCTGAGTATATACATAGCGACCTGGCGCGGTACGACAATGTCTTTATCGCGCTTTGGTCCTAAAATATCTTCAAGCGGAATCTGAAAATGCTTAGCGGTGCGCTCAATAATCTGCTTAGCGCTAATGTGTTTGGGCCGCGACTTGCTGTCATTTAACAAACTGGTGGCCACTGCTAGATCGGGTTGCAAGCCGCGCATTTCACAAAACGCCAATAACTGGTTTAGGGCTCCCTCGAGTTCGCGGATGTTGGACTGAACGAGGTTAGCTAAATATTCCACAACCGCTTGGTCAAGTTCCATATTGACGGCCCCGGCTTTAGTTTGAACAATTGCGCAACGCGTTTCAAAGTCCGGATTTTGCATATCAATGCTCATACCCCACGAGAAGCGACTACGCAATCGCTCTTCAAGGGTCGGTATTTCGCGTGGCGGCTTATCGCTGCTGATAATGATTTGTTTGTTGGCTTGGTGCAACGCATTAAAGGTATGGAAAAATTCTTCCTGAGTTTTTTCCTTGCCGGCGATAAATTGGATATCGTCAACAATTAAGATGTCGGCAGTGCGATAGTAACCAGCAAAATCAGTATTTTTCTTATAACGGATAGCGTCTAAAAATTCCTGAACAAACTGCTCAGTTGAGATGTAAACGACGTGTGCTTTTGGGTTTTTTTGCCGGACAGCATTACCAACAGCTTGGATTAAATGGGTTTTGCCAATGCCAACCCCACCATAAATAAATAGCGGATTGTATTTGGTGCCCGGGGCTGCGGCAATTGCTTGACAAGCCGCGTAAGCTAATTCGTTGCCAGAACCAACAATAAAGTTATCAAAACTATAACGCTCATTAACACCCTGTCGATAAGCGTGAGTCAAGGTTGTTCTTGTCGGTCGGCCCTCACTGGCTAACGGCTCGTCCTTTGGTTTAACGATTGACTCATCCTCATTTAGTTTTCTTGATGACGAAAAAGAAGAGTGAATTTTAAATTCAACCCGATCAGGCGTAACACCATTTTTGGCGAGCGTATCAAGGATCAATTGATTATATTTTTTTTCAAGCTGTTGTTTGATAAAGACATTGGGTACACCAACCACCAAAACGTTATCTTTGAATCGCAGCAGTCGGGTATTTTTAAACCAGGTAATATAATTACCTCTCGACACAGACACTTCAATTTCGCCCAATACTGCTTGCCACAAGCTATCTTGCATCCCTCACTCCCAATCAATAACGTACCAACATCATATCGAACAAACATAGTTTTCCACAACCCGTTTCTACCACCAAAACTTATGAAATAAGCAAAAGCTTACAGCCATCGGTAATGTTTTACACAACCATTTCCTTAACCTGTAAAACTGTGGAAAATAGTTGGAAATAAGTGGATAACTTGCTAGTATTGGTGGGTAATTATTGTCAATTTCACGTTTGTCAAAAGTCACAACAACCCATCACCAACTAAACTCATGTCAGGACAAATAAAATGCCCAAACGAACCTACCAGCCGAAGAAACGACAACGTTCACGCGAACACGGTTTTATGAAACGCATGGCCACTCGCGCCGGTCGAGCTGTCTTGAAGCGTCGACGAAACAAAGGTCGTACTAGTCTCAGCGCTTAATCGGCTAGACTACCCCAGTTCAAACGGCTAAGCTTAATAATATGATTTCTAGAACACATCGTTTCCATGGACGAGCTAGCTTGAATTATGTCTATCGCCAAGGCAAAACTGTTCATTTGCCCGAAGCCAGCCTAAAATTCATACTAAACCAAAGACGACAAACTTATCGAACAGCGGTGGTCGTCAGCAAAAAAGTTAATAAATCGGCCGTAGCCCGCAATCGTATTCGTCGCAGGTTATATGAAGTAATTCGCCGACACAACACCACTAAACCCTACGATTTAATCATAACTGTTTTTGCTGACGACATTGCTGCCTGGCCAACCGAACAAGTCAATAATTTTGTCGACAGACTTTTTAAGCAAGCCGGTATCAATTGACTAGTCCGTCGCGGGCGTTAGTTCTGGTATGATATAGGAATACTAAAGGAGTTCTATGTTTGTTGCATCGCTTTTTCAAACCGTAATCGTTAAGCCGATTTTTAATCTGTTAGTGCTGATTTACGCGATTTTACCTGGCCATAACTTTGGCCTATCAATTGTTATTTTCACGGTTGTTATTCGATTATTGATGTGGCCCTTAGTCAAGAAACAGCTTCACCAAGCTAAAGCTATGCGCGAAATGCAACCCGAAATTAAGCGCGTTAAAGCGGCCGCTAAGGGTGATCGCCAAAAGGAGTCGACAATGCTGATGGAGCTGTATAAAGAAAAGCAAATCAGTCCATTTGGTTCGCTTGGCGTACTAATTGTCCAGTTGATTATTTTGATTGGTCTTTATCAGGGTTTACACAAAGTTATCCTCGATCCTCACGCTTTGATTATTAATTCCTACGAACCGTTGCGTCACTTAAGCTGGATGAAAATACTAGCCGGCGACATCGGGCGTTTTGATTCATCGCTGCTAGGATTAGTTGATTTGAAAAGAGCCGCACTCCATAAGGGCGGTACCTACTGGCCAGCCATGGTGTTGGTGTTGGGTAGTGCCACGTCTCAATTTTTTCAAGGTAAACAACTTATGCCAGTTGATAAAAACGCTCGTAAGCTTAGGCACATCCTTAAGGAAGCTACTGCCGGTAAAAAGTCTGACAACAGCGAGATTAACGCCGCTGTTGGTCGTAGCACTAGTTACTTAATACCGGTTATGATTTTCTTGTTTACGGTTAATATTGCTTCGGCGTTGAGTTTGTACTGGTTGGTTAGCGGCGTGACTGCTTACTTCCAGCAGGCTCGCATCTTGAGTCGCGACGAAAAAGAGATGGAAGTTATAGCCGATAAGCCAGGGCGTACCGTTATTGAAGGTGAAGTCATCCAAAAACCTAAAAATAGTAGCGACAAGTCGGCCAAAAACAGCAAAAAACGAAAGAAGCGTCGATGAGCGAGAGCGATGAGCAAAACCAGGCCGGTTCGGCCGAAGAAGCGATCCAGTACGCCAAAAAATACCTAGAAGATTTGTTATCGTTTTTTGGATTAAACACCGATATTTATGCCACGACTGAAGACGGCGAGGTAATTGAGTTACATGTTCCAAGCACCCACCTTAACGGTTTTTTAATTGGCCAACACGGCGAGACTATGCACTCTCTGCAGTTCATGGTGTCGACAGCACTCAAAAACAACAACTACGAACCAAATCGAGTTAACGTCGACATTGCTGATTATAAAAAATCACGGGCCGATCGGCTGGCCGCCCAAGCTGCTGAATGGATAAAAGAAGTTCAAGTATCGGGTAAAGAACGTGAATTACATCCGATGAACGCTGCCGAACGACGTGTTGTTCATAAAGTAGCTACCGAAGCTGGCCTCATCACCGAATCAATTGGCGAAGGCCGAGAACGACGAGTTGTTTTAAAGCCGGCCAAATAACTATTTTTCAGGCGTCAAAACCTTGTTATAAATCGCCAATGTTTCCTCGGCCATTTTATGCCAAGAGTAAAGCTTGACAACCTTACTACCGTTAACTGCCAACTCATTGCCAAGCGCTGAGTTGTCCAACACGCTACTAATTTTTTCGGCCATATCATTGACATTTTTGGGATCAAAATAAAGCGCTGCATTTCGATATATTTCAGGCAGGCAAGTCGCGTTGCTACTAACCACCGGACAACCATGAACCATTGCTTCCAGGCCGGGTAATCCAAAACCCTCACTTAGAGACGGGAAAACATAAGCTTTGGCTTTTTCGTACAGCCATTTTAATTCAACTTCACTAACGAAGCCGGTAAACAAAATGTATTTTGAAGCTGGCGATTTAGCTGCTATTTTCTGCAATTGAGCGTAATAGTATTCGGATGGACCAGCCAATACCAGGTTAAGGGTTGGATTTTTAGTATGTATAATCTCGAAAGCCTTAATCAAGCGCTCTAAATTTTTATGAGGGAAGGCGCTACCAACGTACAAAATGAACGGCTCACGAATATTATAGGGTTCGGCCGCCGCCAAACTAATTGGTGGCTCACTGGCACAGTAAGTCACATAAGTTTTGTCTTTGGTGAACGGATATTTTTTAGCCAACGTATCTTTAGTGTAATTACTAAGCGTAATAATGGCTTGCGACCGATGATTGCTCAACCAAAAAATAAACCGATAGCCCAGCATTTTCAACCAAAAAATTGGCAGCAGCGTTTTGCCAGGACGAGTGTAGTTAAGCATAGTTAAATCAAGTGTCGAGGTGACAGCTTTACCACTATAAAAAATCGGCTGCTGGTTCATGGTGAAATGGACTAAGTCGGGTTTAAGCCGGCCGAGTTGCGTTGTAAAGCCGGTTTGCTCTAATGGACTAAACGAAAACTGGCTATAGTCACAAAATTCAACCGCGAAATTGGGAGCTTTCGGTTGCCAAGTATCGCTGGATTTAACCAATATAGTGTAATGATTGGTGGTATCGAGTGTTTGCAAATGTTCAATTAGCCGATCGGCGTATCGACCAGTGGACGATTGCCGAATTCGGCAATCTATGACTATGTGTTTGCTCATTTCCGGTACAATTATAGGGTGGAAAAACTAAAACGCCTACCTTTAACTGGCTTTTTTATATTGTTGGCCTACATGCCGTTTCATGTTTTTCTGTCGCAATGGTTGAGTACCTTCACCGGCGGACTGGCCGGCTGGAAGGTTGCTAAAGATGTGTTTACTATGATGGTGGTGCTAGTGAGTGTCGGGTTAGTTATCCAGAAAAAACTGTACAAAAAATCGCCATTTATCGCACTGATAGTTCTAAGCCTTGTCTACACTTTGCTCCACGTCTTGACCTACTATCACAACCACGGCACCAGTCTAAGGGTTGCTGAATTAGCTACCGTCTATAACAGCCGACTACTTTGGTATCTGTTAATTGGCTTTAGCGCAGCTTTATTATTTCCGAAGGAATTGGTGCCGGGGCGTTTGGATAAAATAGTTTTGTTTATAAGTACGGCAGTAGTTTGTTTGGGACTAGCTCAATATGCTTTGCCGAAAAATGTCATGACCCACTTTGGTTACTCGATTGCCCGAGGTGCCCGACCGGCTTTTTTCATTGATAGTAAACCCGACTTGCCCCGGATCATGAGCACGGTTCGGGACCCAAACTCACTCGGCGCATTTCTAATCGTGCCAATTTTAATCCTGTTAATTTATTTCTTTGATGATCGTAACCAAGAACAACGGATGTTAATTGGCGGATTACTTGGGCTACATCTACTAGTGTTGTTTCTAACTTTCTCGCGTGGCGCTTGGCTAGGTTTAGTATTGGGTTCAGGTTTATTAGCCACAGTTAAATTCAAGCGTCAGCTAATTCCCTGGCTAGCCAAGCAATGGCCGTTAGTGGTTGGTGCGGTCTTATTACTCGGCAGTCTAACTTTGATGTTTCGCCATCAATACGCCGTTCAAAATATCTTGGTCCACAGCGATAAAACCACCAAACAAACTGACTCCAATGGTTTGCATCTCGAATTTGCTGAGAATGGTGCCCGCGGCATTGAGCATAAACCATTGGGCCATGGTCCAGGTACGGCCGGCATTGTTTCGATTCAGAATTCTGGCGGCGGACTACTAACTGAGAATTACTTTATCCAAATTGGTTACGAAGTTGGTTTGATTGGTCTAGCTTTGTTTCTCATTGGTCTGGCGTTTGTGGAGAAAGAATTAACTATGTCGAATGCCAGTAATTTAGGAGTTGTTTTATGGATTAGCTTTTGGTGTTATTTATTGATTGCTATGGTGTCACATCTGTGGACCAATGAAGCGGTCGCCGCTCAGTGGTGGCTGTTGAGCGGTGCGGTAATCGGCTTAAAGTACGCACCAAAATCCAAAGTTAAGGTAAGCTAGGGATTTTTGGCGGCCTTTGTTTGTAAAGCAAAGCATCAATCGACGCTGGACTGACTTTTCGAAACGACTGAACTTTATGGCGATCAGTAAAAATGGCCGGTAGATAAACAATGGCTCGTAAGGTGCCTCGAATAAATGCCCAACTACCGCCTTTGATTAATGATGAAGCAGCCAGACGTAGGGTTTGAAACCCAAAATTTGGTAAGTATTTCCAAAACAGCCAACCAGGCATATTTTTTAGATAAAGTAGGTAGAAGTTTTTAGTGGCATGGTAACGCGTAAATGAGCCAAGACCCGAACTTGTGGCGCTGACTTCATGATAAGCCAGCGCCGATGGCTGGTAATAAATCTGCCAGCCAGCTGAACGCGCGCGAAAACTAATATCGACATCTTCGTAATAGGCAAAAAACTTCTGGTCAAACAAACCGACTTGGGTAAACAATTTTGCGCGGTACAAACTGGCGCCGCCGCTGGCCGAAAAAACTGGTTCTGGTTTATCAAATTGGCCTTCGTCGAGAACGTTGCGAGCTCTTGGAAACGGCATACCATAAATAGAATATTGATCACCAGTGCTATCAAAATGCTGTCTGTCATCACGCATCAACTTGCAAGTTACAATACCAACCTCAGCCTGGTTGTCCAGCACCTTAACCAATTCGCTCAACCAATTTTTATCAGCCACAGCATCATTATTGAATAGTCCGATATAGTCAGCGCCAACCTCTAAAGCTTTTTTGATGCCAGCGTTCACGCCGCCACTAAAACCAGTGTTTTGGGGCAGGCTAATCAATTGAACCCCAGGATATTTTTGCTTAACAAATTCAACCGAACCATCAGTCGAGCCATTATCAACTACCAATACTTGAGCGCTCTGATTTTGAGAGAGCAGGGAATCCAAACATGACGACAAACGATTTTTGCCATTCCAATTCGGCACAATCAGGTAGATGAGACTTTTCTTCATTTACTTAAAGTATACAAGAGTCTCTCATGGCCATAATCTTTATAACAACTGTTAAACTATAATAATGCCAAACAAAAGTCCGACTAAAAGGTCGAAAAACAAGACAAGATTAGCAATATTAACTGTCCTGATTTTGCTAATTGGCGCAGGACTAGCCTGTGTATACTCGAAGTATTCACATCGAACTAACCAAGCTAAAAACGAACATCAAACAGCGTCAGCAGAAGCTGCTATACCAAACTTTGCTCATATTGTCGTTATCGTTGAAGAAAATCATGGCAGTGACGCCATTTTAAATAATGCCAACGCGTCATTTATTAATAATTTAGCTAATCAATACGCTATTACCACCAATTACCATGCTATTACTCGTCCCAGTCTGCCGAACTATCTTTATTTAACCAGTGGTACTAGCCGTGGCACAAAGGGTGATTGTAACCCGCCCAGTTCCACCTGCATGGTCGATGCCCCAAATATTGCCGACCGGCTTGAGCAGTCTAACCATACTTGGAAAGCCTATTTTGAAAGCATGCCAACCAGCTGTGACGCCAATGCCTATAAACAATCGAGCCTATACGACATTGAACACAACCCTTTTGTCTACTATAAGGATATATTATTAAACCCAAAGCGGTGTAAACAACACGTTGTTCCACTAACTGAACTAAATAAAGATATCAAAGATGTTAAAACTTTACCTGACTTTGTTTTTATTGTGCCGAATCGGTGCAACGATATGCATGATTGTAGTGTCAAGACAGGCGATATCTGGCTATCCAGCATGGTTACAAAACTATTTGATTCACCTAGTTTTACTACTCAAGATTCATTACTGGCAATTACTTGGGATGAAGCCGAAAAGGGTAATTCAGCAAACACGGTACCACTAATACTAGCCGGCAAAAGTGTTAAGCGTGTTTTTAAATCTTCAGCCAAATATAACCACGGCTCTTTATTGCATACCATTGAAGAAGCCTGGGAGCTTAAACCGCTAAACGATTTTGATAAAAACGCGCCACTACTAAGTGAATTTTTCAAATCATAGCTTGTCTACATGCCAATTGCTATTTCTGGATCAGATAGTAAGCACTTCCTCTGTCTTCGAGTCGTCCGTTGCCTTTTAATTCATTGAAGTGCTGATCAATTATTTCATAACCCTTACTTTTTATCATTCTATCGAATGACTGCGGGTTGTAACGAGATCCCCAATCCCAACCAGGAGCGGGAGTCTCAAAATAATCCTTTTTCTTGTTTGCAAGACTAACAACGGTTTGGATAATTAAGAAATGTCTTGCCATCTCATAAGACTTCTCAAGTACCGCTTCTGGATTTGTTATATGGTATAAACCACCAACATTTGCGACTATATCGTATTTCTTTTTGCCGAGGTTATTTATATCAGTGTCCACGAAAGTAAAATTAGAGACATCAAGTTCTTTTGCTATTCTATCCGCCATTTCGGCATCGGCGTACCCATCTTTATTATTATCTGCTCCGGCTACTTTAGTAGCCCCCAACCGACTTGCTACCATTGCATAGTATGCATCCGCACAAAACAACTCAATGAATGATATATCTTTTTTTATCTCTTTAGTTTTTGCAATCGCAAGGGCTATATACGCAGTGATTATAGGTGATTTTGCGTGCTGATTAAGTATGAAATGACCCTCAGCCTGCACATTGTTTTTACCAAAGAAAGAATATTCATGGTACAAGCCATCTAGGTACGATGATTTATTTCTGGCAAGCTTGCTTCTAATGTTTGTGATCACTGTGACCTCGTTACTCATGAACTAATCTTTTCAAGAGTATAACACCCCCTTGACATTACATTAACATAATTCCCCAAGGTGTTTATTAAAGGCAATGAGTCAACTATAATAACCTAAAGCTATGAAACACATATTTTCGAACAAAAATCGAGCTTTATTGAGTGAATTAGTCCGGACTGACTTTAAACTACGCTACCAAAACTCAGTGCTCGGCTATGCTTGGTCGCTACTTCGGCCGCTGTTACTGTTCGTAATTCTGTACGTGGTATTTGTTAAATTTTTAAAACTTGGCAATGATATACCCCACTATCCGGTCTACCTATTGCTCGGGATAGTTATATGGAATTTCTTCGTTGAAATGACCGTCCAAAGCTTAGGCTCGATTGTTGTGAGGGGTGACCTGATCCGCAAAATTAGAATACCGCGATGGATAATCATACTGTCCAGCAGTATATCGGCTCTAATTAACTTGTCGCTCAATCTTATTATCGTGGCGGTTTTTATGTTAATTAACCATGTCAATCTAATGATGACCGGCTTGCTGTTGCCACTAATCTTGTTAGAGGTCTATGTGTTTGCCCTAGGACTATCGCTTTTTTTGTCTGCAGCTTTTGTTAGGTTTCGCGACATGAGCTACATTTGGGACGTACTACTTCAAGCTGGTTTTTATTTGACGCCAATTTTATATCCAGTCTCGCGGATAGCCAATCCCACTTTGAAAAAATTGCTGTTCATTAATCCAATGGGTCAAGCTATCCAAGACGCCCGCTACGCTTTAGTTACCCATCAAACCATTACTATCCACCATATTTTTAATGGCAGCTGGCATCAACTAATCCCGTTCTTGTTTACGCTCATAGCTCTAATTGTTGGTGTAATTTACTTCAAGCATGAATCTAAATACTTCGCGGAGAATATTTAGATGGATGAAAGTGTCGCCATCAAGGTAGACAATGTCAGCAAGACATTTAAACTACCGCACGAAAAAACCACGTCACTTAAAAGCCTGCTAATTAACTTTAGAAAACGTCGGACATTTGAACTGCAAGAGGCTTTGAAGGAAGTTTCTTTTGAAGTAAAAAAAGGAGAATTTTTTGGGATTGTCGGTCGTAATGGTAGCGGCAAAAGCACTCTACTTAAGTTATTGGCTGGCATTTATACACCAACCAGTGGCCAGATCCAAGTCAATGGCCAGTTGACACCGTTTATTGAACTAGGCGTTGGTTTTAGCCCAGAGCTTACCGGCCGCGAGAATGTTTTTTTAAACGGCGCACTACTTGGCTTTAACCGAACGCAAATGGATGGGATGTACGAATCAATTGTTAAGTTCGCTGAGATCGAAAGATTTATGGACCAAAAGCTCAAGAATTATTCATCGGGAATGCAGGTACGCTTAGCTTTCTCGATAGCCATTAGAGCCAACACCGACATCTTAATCCTCGATGAAGTATTGGCGGTTGGCGATGAATCTTTCCAAAAGAAATGCCTCGACTATTTTCGAAAATTAAAAAAGCAGCACCAAACTGTGGTGTTGGTGTCGCACGATATGAAAACCGTTGAAAAGTTTTGTGACCGCGCAATATTAATTGACAGTGGAGAGCTAATCCACGAAGGTAATGCCCAAATTATTTCTGCCGAGTATAGTCAGCTTAATTTAACCAATGATACTGCTCCAATCAGCCAAGATTCTGAACCTACTAGCGCTAAAATCCTAGATGTAAAAATTAATGGCAAGAAATCGTTAATCATGCACAAACATGAACTTTTAGAGTTAGAAATCACGTATAAAGCCCTAAAGGATGTGCCAGTTGCGCCATCAATGTCAGTAATCAAATCAGACGGCAATTTTCTTGCAAACTTTAACACTAGAGGCGATGATAATATCAAAATCACTAAAGCGGGTGAAACTAAAAAGCTCGTCTGCAAATTTAAGTCTGACCAGTTTTTAGCTGGCACATATGGTGTTGCCGTGGCCATCTACGAAGGTGAGATATATCTGGACAGAAGTTATAATGCTGTTCAGTTTACGATAGCTATGGCTGAAGATACCAAAAAGCAAGGAAGCTTTAATCTTGACGGTAGTTGGCACTTTTACTGATCACGTTTTCTCCCGACTTTTTTATATAGTGATCGGGTGTTGCGGATTAATTTAACCGGCATGAGCCGATGTATACGGTTTATATAATCATTAAGACTTTGGTTGGCGGTTCTTAAATTCTCAATGTCAATTTTTAAGCTAGCTAATTCATTGGCGTGATCGGCGCGTTCCAGTTCCAGTTTGTCTATTAAAAATACAGCCGGCTTATCAACTTGATTAGTTATCTGTTTTTGAATCGGCCCATCACCCGAATAGCCGACACTAAAGTGCGTTTGAAAACTAAATTCACTCTTCAAGGTTTTAGCCAGATTCTTGTTTAAGATCGATGATATCTCGGGCTGTTTAAGCCAAGCTGTCGGCACGACAAAATTCACAGCCAACTTGGTAAGCTCATGATTTTTACTAAGTAGCTCAAATATCTGATTGTAACGTTGCAGGTAGCTGAGCAAAAAACGACACTTTACCATGTCGACCGGCAACGGAAAGTCGAAAGTGAATTCATAATCGATGAGATAGGTTTTATCACCCACCTGGATGAGGTTATCTAGATTGTAATCCAAATAACCAAGCTCAAGTGCTTGATATTGCCCAGCCCAAGCACTGCCAAACACTTTTATAAATTCGGAGTTTGAGCTAAAGTCCTGGGTGGACTTTTTTTGCATGTCAATTAACTTTAAAACTTTAAGCAAAAGCTCCAGGCAAACCTCCCACTTATCATCAAGTAAGTTTTGTCTAAACTTATCATCAAGCAACTCGCCTTCGATAAAAGGCGTAACTACCTTACCGTCAACAAACTTAGACTTTATGACTAAAACACCCTTTAGGTCTTGAGCTAGCTTTTGTTCTTTAGCCGGATAAGCTTCAAGGAATTTTTTAGCATCTGGATGGGCGGCAGTTTTTTCAACCCAGCGCTTGCCTTCAGATTCAACAATAGTTGTAGTTACACGACAGATCGGCTTACGCGAAATTGAAGTTCGGCTATATAGAATTTTCCGGCTCATGCCAGTACCGCCTCAATTAGAAATGAGTTGGCAAACTCTCGGAATAGTCCACCATGTTCAATAGTAGTCATGGCCAGCGATTCGGAGAAAAGTTGTTCGGTTGGCCGGTCGGTATCTGGTGAAGGCAAAAGTTCAATCGGAAAACTTGTGCCATGACCGGGATAATAATCGTCTGAGTAAACGAAAAACGGTGTTTTATAATCCGGATAAGGATAATACATATTCGTAGTCTTTAAGCCGCAACTACTTAGCAAATCAATAATTTCGTGTCGGCTATAAGTACGAACTTTTTTATCAGTAAAACGATAATCATTAATCCCATCAAACGGCTGGCCGGTATGATCTTCATTAGCACCCCGCCAATATTTGAGGCCAAACTTATTCTCGATAGCAATAAGAATTCGACCATTTGGTTTGAGGCTTTTCTTAACCTGTTCTAAAAACTGCACTGAGGGTACCGAACCTGAAATGTAAGACGGTGCATATTCCAAAACACCAACACAGATTGCGACATCATGCTTGTCGGTTGTAGACAGATCCTCTAAATTACCGCAGATAACCCTTAAGTTATTTGATTGCTGATGGCGGGTAGCGGTAATGAGGGCTCGTCGCTTGGTTAATTCTAAGGCTGTCACATGGCGGCTTTTAGTAATTAGCGTTTCGGTAATGGCACCACAACCAGCGCCAATTTCTAAAACTTTTTCATTCTCGCCAATCGGATACCAGTTTAGCAATGTACCCCTGGAATAGGACAGGTGGTAATAAAGTGGCCATGACGGATGGCTTGCCAGGATTTTTAAGCGAGCTTGTTCTGGATTTTTACTTCTAAACAACTGTAAAATTTGATCCTCGACATCCCCGTCACTGTAATCTTCGGACAATTTTTTGCCTAAAGATAGTAGCTCAACATTACCAATTTTTTGGCTGCCAATCGCTTGCTTCACACCGGTTATTATATAGTAGTTTAACGACGGTCGTTATTTAATAGATTCGATTTGCAGTAAATATTTGCTACTGCCAAACGGCGCAATAATTTTTTGGGAAGCTTGACCCATATGTTGGAGGTCTTGATTGGACGACGCTTTTTTATTTAGTAATTTTTCAATGATGCTAGCAAATTGGTTGATGTTGGTGTGGTCGATAAAGTAGCCATTCTCGCCGTCAATTAGTTGTTCTTCCATACCGGAGCTGTTATTGCGAAGCACCACATGGCCCATAAACATGCCCTCGGCAATATACAATCCAAAAGTTTCATTTAATGAGCAGCAGATCACCGCATTGCACTTGGCGGTAACCATCATGGCTTCATCCTTTGGAATAGAAGGATAGTAAACAATATGGTTTTTTAAGAGCGAATCACCAACCCAATGAATTTGCTGCGATATATAATCCTGGCCAATCGATACCAGATGCAATTTAAAGTTACGATAGGCTGACTTATCCTTTTGATAATATTTTTGGTAGAAGTCATAAAACGCCGACAGGGCTAACAACTGGCCCTTTCGTCCATCTGATGGTGTGCCGGAAATCAAGAAATTAAGCTCTTCATAATCACTAACTGGCCGTGGCTTTTGGTACTTTTCATCAACTTCGACGTGCAAATTAACGGCCTGAACCTTAGCTGTATCAAGCAAATCATCGTATTCCTGCTTGGTTCGCCGAGACGGTGTCATAATAGTCAGCTTGTTCTCCTTAATAAGTTTGTTAACGTTTCTGAGGTTTGGTTTGTCTAAAAACTCCCTATGAATAATCGGTATTTGAGCAAGGTCCTCATGAATGAACCAGTAAGCGTGACCTAACCGGCCATTTTTGAGCCACAAAAATATAAAATCACGATAATTATCCAAGACCGCCACCGTATTCATGAGAACAAAGTCATTTTTACCAAGCCCTAATTGCAAACGAATAAAGTGAAAACCAACACCGGCCACGGCTTTTTCATAGCGCACACCAAGCTCACTTAAAAACCTGAGTTGATGGGCAGTTATTTCGGGCGCCAAGACCAAAACATTTTGACCGCCGTATTTTTTGGCGTACTCCTCGATGACTTGCAATAAAACAAGAGGTGCCCCAGTGTTATCAAACGGATGCCCGATGAATATATAGCGACGTTTATGCGGCGGGGACTTACGTTTATTAATTTGAGTTTTGGCAATGCCGGCTGCTAATCGGGCGGAGCGCATCACACCTTTGCTGCGAACTTTTGATACGATTCGTGGTGTAATATCAATAATTTTAGTAAGCTTACTGGTCTTTAACGGTTGCGAACTAGGTGGGGTGATTAAGGGTTCGTTGAAGCCCAAGCTTCGGCGATACTCCATTTCAGCATGATACGGTGTTGTTCCGCTGCCAATGTCTGTGGCTAACTTGTTAGTTATGTAGTGCCACTCGTACTTTGGCTTAATCTTGATAATGGCTTTTCGGATATCGGCCAGCTTTGCTTGATGCTTAAACAAATCGTCAACTGTCGACACGATGGCCTTGGCCGTTAATTCCGGTAGCCGAATGGCAGCTTGCTTTTCAATTAGCTCGTCACTGAGCGGATCGCCACCATTGGTTAGGATGGCCAGTTCGCCCCAAACGTAATCCATCACACGAGTTCGCCAAGAATATTTATTTTCTTCACCTGGCTTATTTAGGCTAATCACTACGTCGGCGTGTTTGTACCAATTAATTCGATGATCAAAATTCACCCAATCGACGAAAAACATCGATTTATTTGTGAGTTTATGTTCATTAGCGAAGGCTACGGCTTTGTCGTATTGTTTAAAGAAATCTGGGTTGGGATTGAAAGGATTCTTACCACCCACAAACACAAATTTGATAGTCTGATTTTGGGACAAGGTTTTAATGGCTTCAAGCAATTCCTCAACATGAAACCATGGATACAAACCACCAAACCACAAGACCGTGAAATCCTTATCGGTTATACCTAAGTTTTGATAAGGATTACTGGTGGCGTTGGCCGCCAATTCGTGAATACCGAATGGGACTATCAAAATGCGGTCTTCGCGATAAGACCGGGGATTGAGGATGCCGAGGCTCGACAGTACGCCGACATAAAAAACTTTCTGAGCTTCATTGGCGCACAGAAAAAGGTCACCGCGCTTGAGGACCTTGTTAAACCTAGTAATATCGCCCATGTAAGCGGTGTATTCAGTATCAATATCTTTTGATTCACGGGCCGATACCTCGACATAAATCGGCACGTAAGCATCCAAAATTAACTGTACGTTATCATTAATATTGTCGACAACGAAAACTGAAGGGTCGCCCATGCAATAACTCATCAAAACCGTATCGTAGGTGTTGATAAGCTGAGCGAACTGATTATCCAAGCTCCAATTTATTAACCGAACACCTTCATGTTCTTGAATTTCTTGCGGAAAAGAATTGTTGACCGCCACTACCACATCCACACCATTGGCCTTAAGACCTTTGGCTAAACCCCAAACCCGCATACCGCCGCCTTCAACGGTTTGATACTGTGGTGTTGGTACGGGACCGTAAGTAATCAGCAAACACGATTTTGTCTTTGTTTCAGACATATAGTTTATGATACCAATAAGAGGTGAGCGTTGCTAGAGCGTCACTTAAAACTCAGTAAACACATTAAAAGTCTCGACACGTTATTTGTTAACATGAGTTAAGTGAAAAGCGCAAAAGATAATCAACTGTTGAGTAAACTTGTTTTAATAACTCAGCGACCTATTTTTTGGTTACCAATATTTTTAGTATTTTTATTAGTCAGAAATTGGCAAGTATTCTTATTAACTGATCTTCATGATGGTTACGGTGTAAAAACTTTTATTGTTTCGAGCGGTTTAAATTATCCGGGTCTAAAAGCGTACATCCACCGTTATGCTCTGCAATCATATGGCGGCCATTTTATACCGTTATGGTTCGCTATTTTCTGGTTACTCATATATTTGTTTGATTCAAATCCATATGTACTTGGCCTACTTTCTTTTGCTTTTGCAGCCTGGCTTCTTTACTTGATTTATCGGCTATGCTTACACTTTTTTGATTCTCATCGTAATGGTCACCTATATGCTCTGTTAGCGGCAATGATTTTCTCAAGTTCTGGTTTCTTTCTTGAGGCTATTGCATGGAAATGGATGCTCGGTTTAGTAATATCGACGGCATTCTTTTGTCAGGCGCTGTTAATTCTGTTGCGCCAGAAACACTCCAAGATCTGGCTAGCAATCTATTCGATTTTACTTTTAGGCTCGGTTTGGACCTTTGGCACTTCTTGGATGCTATGTTGGGGCCTTGTCATATTTTTGTTATTACAACGTCAAAAGAAACTTCAAAACTACTTGTTTTCAACAATAGCAGTGTCTGTCGTCGCCACAATTACAACCTTAATTGCTAATCGTCACATTGTGTCTCATCTAAATCCCGTCTTCATACTTACAAACCTTCCGGCAGTGGCCTTAATGGCAGCTGTTAATACGCTTTTGCAGATGTTTGGAGTATTTAGATTGGGCGGCGTTCAACATCTATACATTAGTTCGGCTTTAGCTATCACAATTCTGCTGGCTCTCGTTGTGTATTACTATGATCGCCACAAGCACAATAATTTATCACAAAAAGACCAACTAGTTATTTCGCTGATTTTAGCTTACCTAGCAATTATCACGCTAAGTCTTATGAGATTGATGCCAGTTACTGGCATAAGCCCAATCAGCTCACCCGAAAACTTTATCATTGGTGATAGGTACATGTTTGTTTATTCAATACCACTTTTTATAGCCCTATTTGTGACAGCTGGTAAAAAGATGATGAACTTACCAAAACTTATTCTTTACATACTAATCGGTGGAGCTATTATTTACGGTGTAGAAATTCAAATAAATTACTCCAAAATAGACCCTGTTATTGCCAATCACCACCGTACAGAGTTCTATAATCTTGAACCCAAGGCTTTGTTAGAAGCACAGGATCAAGGTCTAAAATTACCAGATATTGATGGTGATCTTTTTGGCTCGACCCAAAGATTAAGTCGGTCGGTCAAAATCCGAAAAGATTATGCCAAATACAATCCGCAATTCGTTAGTCCAAAATCATTAACTACATCTAATTGTTTGGCTATTCATAAATCCAAAGACCTAGATAATTGGCTAAACTTGTATAGCAGTCAATGGTGCAATTAAACCCACGATTAGTATGAACTAATAAGACCGTATTGTTTTAGTAGTTTGGCGTTTAGGGTTTGCACTGTTGGTATATCGGTCGATAGCCCATACTGATAGTCACCAACGGCTCGTACATGCCAAAAGCCATCACTTGGACGATAAACTGCAATGTCGGTTTTACCATCGCCGTTAAAGTCGCTCAAAACAGGTATGTCACCCGACTTACCATAATTAAAATCACCAACTGCCCGAATGTGCCAGGCACCAGTGCTTGGCCTAAATACCGCGACGTCAGTTTTACTATCGCCGTTGTAATCCCCAGGTACTGGAATGTCGGTTGACCAACCAAACGCGTAAGTTCCGACGTTACGAATCCGCCAGCCGCCATCAGCTGGCCGATACACACTAATGTCGGTTTTCTTATCGCCATTGTAATCACCTGGCACCGGGATATCACCCGACCGACCGTACATAAAATCACCAACCGCTCGAATGTGCCAGTAACCTTGACTTGGCCGCCACACGGCGATGTCCGTCTTGCCATCACCGTTATAGTCGCCGGGCACAGGTATGTCACCAGCTTGACCGTAGCTGAAATCACCAACCCCTCGAATGTGCCACACACCTTGGCTCGGTCTAAAAACAGCGATGTCCGTTTTACCGTCACCATTGTAATCACCAGGGACTGGGATATCACCGTTTTGGCCGAAACCGACGTCGCCATACGCCCGAATGTGCCAACAGCCATTACTAGGTCTGAAGACTGACGGGTCAGCTCGACTATCACCCGTATAGTCACCGATGACTCGACGACCAGTCGACTGGCTATTGTAAGGATCACTACCACATATATTTACAGGCGAGCCGAACCAGTTGAGAAAAGTATTATAAAAACTCTGGTTACCACTGATGCTGGGAATATAAAAATAGCGGGCAGCCGTCGCGCCGTTAGTCATGGTCAGGGTCGTTCCGCCAACCGTGTATGTCCCATCATAATAAATAGACGAACTACTAGCTGAACGTTTGCGATATCCTTGCGTCATCGGCCCCCCATAATAAATGTTCTCATCGCCAGGATCATGCCCAGGATAACCGGTGAGTAGGCCATACGCCCGTTCTTGTCCAAAACGCTCCAACCAAGTGGCCGATAAAAGCTGCAAACTGAAACCTTCATAAGTCGCGTCACAATTGCCGGCGTCACATTGATTGCTCATGGCGATAGTTACGCAACCACCGGCATACGGGCAAGCTGTGGTGCAGGTGTGCGAACCACCATTGCGCCACAGGTCACAAGTGTATGTATTGGATGGATTGGGTGTGTTGTAGTGACATCCTGCCGATCCGGTTACGACCGCTTGCTCGTATTGGAGTGTGGATAATATAACTTGCGGGTTAATATGATAAATTTGCGCCGTGTGGTATATGGCAGTGCCGGCAGTAACGTTTCCGCCGAACGTATATCCATGGTTTGTCCCTACTGAAGCCGACCAACCAGTCGGATCTGGTGTTGTGAAACCGTGGTTAGTGCTTAAACAGCTTTGTGGCATTGAATTAAGAAAGCTATCAATCTGGCTAGCATTCATGGTGCCAGTATTTTCATAAGTACTATCTTCAATCACGTGGCTAGGATTGAAAGCAGCCTGTGCTGTTTTGTTTTGAATCAAAACGCCAGTCACCATCGAAATTAAAAATAAACAAACTATCGCAATAGTGCGGATGTTTTTTTTCATGGTTGGACCTGAAGGTTAATTTGATCCACGGTGCTTTTAGTCTGGCCGCCCGCAGAGGCAATTGCAGTTATCGTCCAAGAGCCCGAACTGAGCCCGGCCGATTTAATATTCCATGTCCAATATGTAGATCCGCTACCGTCAACGATTTGAGCAGCTAATTTTTTAGTTTCGTTACCTTTCGTGAACTCAATATAGCAACTTACCCCAGGTGTAGTAATGCAGTTTGATTCTTCTGTTGTCGGTGAGCCATTTTGACCCGGCCGATGGTTACTGACAAACCCACCATAAGGCTTAATTAGATCACCGTTACTTGTCTGAGTACTACTAGAAGGACTCGATCCAATATCTTTTGATCCAGATGTTGCGGTGGCAGTACTTTTAGCTGCTTTTGAAGATTCTGAGCCACCAGATTTATTGGACATTGTAGGTATTATTGAAGTACTGCGAGTATTCTTATGGAAAAAATGAGTTGTATTGGTTAGTTCAAGACCGACCATAATGATAATTAGCAAACCGACTATAGCAGCCGGAACTAACCAACTGGGCAGTTTTTTTGGGACAGTTTTACTAACCTTGTAAGCTTTCGATGCCATATTTTTATTTTATAACAATAAAGTTATACGCCAAGTAAGTATAACAGATATGTAAAGGCATCAAAAGAGATAAATTACTAGACGCCTAGCCACTTCGGGGCTTTGTTACGCATCAACTGATAAGCCGCATAGATTGAAAATATAATAATCGAAGCCATCAAAATTAGACTACCCAGACTTGGCAAGTCATGTAGCCAAGCGCTTTCTCTAAAGTTATAACTAAATAGAATGAAGTAAACAAACTGGGCAATAGTGGCGGCCATGACCAACCAAAACCAAAGCTTGTTTTTTAACTTCACCAAAAATGACACGCTAACGGCAGTTAGTAAGACAATTGAAGCTTGGGCAAAGTGCATTGAGGCAATTGCTCGGGAGCCGCGCCAGCCAACTATTAAATCGGCCATTAAGATCGGCACAAAAATTAGAATCCACAGGTCAATTTGTTTGAACTTTTGGATAATGCCCATGATAGTCGGTATGACTAAACCGACGCCAAGTGATCCAGGAATAGAGAGAATGCCAAACGACCAAATCCGTCGCAAGATTGTCTGACCACCACTTGAGTAAATTAGGTTATAGGGGCTCATTAAGAAGAACAAAGTATCAAGACGGATTGAGATGATATCGAATGGCGAATACCGAAGGGTGTGCAAAAACTCACGGACTTCTTGGTGACCATGACCGGGTTGTGGCAAACCATGTAGCGATAACGGGTACAGAATAAAAGTACTTGGTTTTTTATAGATAACACTGGAAATTACTAACCAAGGAAACGCAAATAAACTCATAACACCACCGACAATAAAAATGTCCCTAAATCGTCGATGATATAGCAGCAGTAACAAAGATGCGGCAATGTACAGCACCGCTAGGTCGTGTGTTAGGTAAGCTAGGCCGGCCGCTACACCGGCTAATATGGTTTCACGAAGATGGTTTTGTAAAATCAACAGCCACATCGTTAGAACAAAAAAGGCCACCAGAGACTTTGGCCAACTAAAGACGGCATTGTATAGGAAGAATTGGCTGCTGATTAGTAATAGCAGAGACAAAATCGCGGTTTTTTTATCGAATAATAATTGAATCAAGAAAAAAGCCGGAATAATAAACAGGCCATTTAAAATGGCCGCAATGATTTGGAATTGAGCATAGGTGTGTTCATGATCGTTGGTTTTCGTACTCCAAAGATAATCAATTGGCGGACGCTCCTTAAGCACTAAATAATACCCAGCTGTGACGCTACCCATCAGCGGCGTTCGCTGGAAAAAACTAACACCCCATTCACATACAAAACAATCTTTAGCCGGATCCGAGCGATTAATTATGAATTGCGCTTGACGATACGGAATGTAATTATCATTTGCGCTGGTTTTGGCAATGTTGAGTACTTTAATATTGGCTGCGTGATAATTTCGATTCGGCAAAGGGTTAGGGTCTGGTATGTAGCTATATGGTGCGCCAAACTTTAGCCCGATAAATAAGCAGTACATTAGACTTGTCAGCACAAAACAAATAATTGGAAAGCGCTGTAGCCACACTAACTTGTATAGACGATTCGTTATAAATAGATAGGACGTACCCAGAATTACCAACCAACCTAAAAGCACTAAAGGTCTAAAACCAACATTAAATGAATAGTGAACTAATCCGAGTAGAGCAAAGAAAACTAGACTGACAATGTAAGCAAAAATTAATTGCAAACCAGCTTGATTTTTACGAAAAAGTTTAAGTCGATTAACAATTACATATCCGGTAACCAGTAGCGTCAAATGTACGAAACAAAAAAATAATAAACCAAGTACCATGGATTAGACTTATTCTAGCACTTTACCTTTTTCAGCAACGGCGAAGGTTTGCTTACCCATGATTAATTGTATTAATGGAACCTTCAGGTACAATTTTATGAGCATCGGCCAGGCCGGGAGACGCGAATTAGCAGTGAATGGTAAAAATCGAACCTTACAGTAAGTTTGTTTGAAACCAGTCAAGTTAAAAGCCTCGACCAAACTCTTTTCAGTCAGTGGCAAAGTGTGGTCGACGTAGTCCCAGTATTGGTTGCCGACCAAACGGATGTTCGGTTGTAATATTAATAATCGGCCATGTGGTTTTAGCACACGATGGATTTCTTTCAGGGTTTGGATTAATTCAGCTTTGCTTTCGAGGTGTTCAAAAAAATTACTAGTGAAAACCACATCAATTTTGCCAGTTAGTTCCTTCGGCAGTTTGGTGCTGAGCGCTTTGTAAACCTTAACGTCTTTTTTGGCTAATTTTTTAGTTTGGTCATTAATATCAACTGCAATCTTGGTCTTACATTTTATATTATTAATGAACTCGCAATAACCGGCGGCCAAATCCAACACAACTTCGTCGCGATCAATAAATTTTTGAAAATAGTCGCTACATAAAACTTTCCACATGACATCACGCTTTTTTATGTTTTTATCGAAACGATCGGCATAGATGGATAAAACAAAATCTTTCATAAACTTCCTACATTATAGAGTCCTGTGTTATCAAAACACACCAACAAATACTTTTACAATTAATCAAGACAACTTTCTTTGCTATAATTTACCAATAAACTAAGAGGGAAATAACCTTTTGTGAAACCAGATATTTGTATTGTCGGTGGTTGTGGTCATGTTGGCTTGCCGCTGGGTTTGGCTTTTGCCGATCAGGGTAAAACCGTCGCGCTATATGACTTAAATCAGGAAAGTATAAAGAAAGTTAATAAAGGCATCGTGCCATTTATGGAAAACGGCGCCACACCGATTCTAAAGAAAGTTTTGAAAGCTAAGACATTATTAGCTACCAGTGACCCAAAGATTATTACAAAAGCCGAAACAGTAATTATGGTAATCGGTACGCCAGTTGACGAACATTTGAATCCCAAAGTAAACGAAATTCTACGAGCCATCAAAGAAATTGAAAATTATTTAAGTGACAAGCAACTGCTGGTACTGCGCAGCACACTTTACCCGGGCATTACTGACAAGGTTTATGATTATCTAAACAACCAAGGCAAAAAAACGCTGGTAGCTTTTTGCCCAGAACGCATTGCTGAAGGACACGCCCTCGAAGAATTATATTCGTTGCCCCAAATTGTGGCCGGCTGTACACCCGAAGCCACTAAACAAGCCAGTAAACTATTCAAAGTTTTAGCTGACAAAATTATCGTGACTGAGCCAATTGAAGCTGAGCTTGGCAAGTTGTTTACTAACACCTGGCGCTATATTAACTTTGCTATTTCCAATCAGTTTTACATGATTGCCAACACCCGTGGACTAGATTTTTATAATATCTATGCCGCAATGACCGAAGATTATCCGCGTCTTAAAGCGTTTGCTAAGGCAGGACTGGCAGCTGGACCGTGTTTGTTCAAAGACACCATGCAATTATCATCATTCAGCGGCAATGATTTTTTCCTTGGCCACTCCGCCATGCTGGTTAACGAAGGTCTGCCAGACTACATTGTCGAATCGATGAAGCAAAAACACGAGCTCAAACGTCAGACAGTTGGACTGCTTGGCATGGCCTTTAAAGGTAACAGCGACGACCCGCGTGAAAGTTTGTCTTATCGTCTTAAAAAGAAACTAGAAATCGAAGCTAAGAATGTTCTCTGCCATGACCCGTATATTAAAGACTCGCGTTTTGTTAGCTTAGATAAGATTCATAAAGAAGCTGATATCATTGTGTTAGCCACTCCACATAGTGCCTATGCTGACGAGAAATGGGGCAGTAAAAAAATAATTGATATGTGGAATTTTTATGGGGAAGGCGGATTAATCTAAATGAAAATATTATTTACTGGTGCGGCTGGTTTTATTGCTGGCTATGCCATCGAAGAATTATTAAACAATGGTCACGAAGTTGTTGGTATCGACAACTTTTCCAAATACGGTAAACTCGAAAAAAGTTACTCCAAAAATCCTAAATATACATTTATCGAAGGGGATGCCCGAGACGTCGAGCTAATGAAAAAAGCCTTAGCCGACTGCGATGTGTTAGTTGCGGCTGCAGCATTGATTGGTGGAATTTCCTACTTTCATGAGCTAGCCTATGACTTGATTTCTCAAAATGAGCGAATCACCGCAGCTGCTTTTGACGCGGCCATTTGGGCACATCAAAACAAGAAACTTAAAAAAATCTTGGTAATGTCCTCGTCAATGGTATATGAATCAACCAAACAATATCCGACTCCTGAAGGTGCTCAGCTAACTTCACCACCACCATTATCGACTTATGGTTTTCAAAAACTATCAACCGAGTATTTTACTAAAGGCGCGTGGGAACAATACCAATTGCCATATACCATTGTGCGGCCGTTTAATTGTGTCGGCATCGGTGAAAAGCGGGCACTGACTGACAAAGATGTCTACTCAGGCAACATTAAATTGGCCATGAGTCACGTTGTGCCAGATATCGTTCAAAAAATTGTCAAAGGTCAAAACCCACTGCATATTTTAGGCGACGGGCACCAGGTTCGACACTATACTTACGGTGCTGACTTAGCTCGTGGTATTCGATTGTGCATTGAGAGTCCCAAGGCTTTGAATAATGATTTCAATATTTCAACTAAGCAATCGACTACCGTTTTGGAACTGGCCGAGTTGATTTGGAAAAAAATTAATGGTCCCAAACCATTTAAGTATGTTTCCGATAAACCGTTTGCCCATGACGTCCAGAAGCGTGTGCCAGATGTGTCCAAAGCTAAAAAGATTTTAGGCTTTGAGGCCAAGACTCCACTAGACACCATGCTTGATGAAGTAATCCCTTGGATCGCCGAGCAAGTTAATCATGGCAACATCTGACAAACCATTACTGCACATAATTACACCGGTCTATAACGAAGGCTCTAATTTTCCAGCCCAGTACAAAGAAGTCAAAAAATACATTAAAACCCCGCACGAACTGATAGTAGTCTATGACTTTAAAGAAGATGATACGGTGCCGGTGGTCAAAGCTTTGCAAAAGCGGGACAAACGCTTAAAACTGCGCAAAAATACTCGTGGCCGAGGTGCGCTGAATGCACTTCTAAGCGGCTTCGACACAGTCAGGAGTGGCCCAGTCTTAGTTATCATGGCGGATTTGTCAGATGACCTAAGAATCGTTGATCAAATGTATCAGAAATATCTAGACGGTTACGTGGTCGTCTGCGGCAGTCGTTATATGAAAGGTGGCCAACAAATTGGCGGACCATTTTTGAAAGGTCTGATGTCGCGCGCTGCCGGCGTGTCGTTGTTTTGGCTACGGCGTTTACCAACCCATGACATTACTAATAATTTTAAAATGTATGACAAAGAATTCTTAGACAAAATCACGATTGAGAGCCAGGGTGGTTTTGAGGTAGCTATGGAAATTACAGCCAAGGCCTTCCGGGCCAAACAAAAGATTGCTGAAATACCAAGCACGTGGCGCGACCGAACTGCTGGCGAAGCCCAATTTAAACTTATGAAATGGTTGCCGTCTTATCTGCGCTGGTATTTTTATGCTCTGCTTTGGTAAAAATAAAGTTCTTGTAAATAAAAAAGTTCCAGCACATTTGAAAAGCCACAGCTAAAATTTTAGCTTTAGCATAATTAATGTGATGGCTGACGTTTGATACAAAAATTACCGTAAATATGAAATTAAATCCAAGTAACAAACCATAAGTCATGGCATGCTTTTGCAAACTTGATTTTTCGGACACACTAAAGGTCCACCACCGGTTGAGTGAGAAATTAAAAATTACCGATAGCCAGTAGGCGATAGAGGTAGCTAGAGGCAAACTAATATGAAATTTGCCGTGCAATAATATCAACGTCCCAAGGTCTAGAAAAAAAGTCGTGCCACCAACGAATAGATAGCGAATAAATGAATGTTTATAAAAATAAAGTGTTAACCGTTTCGCCTCTTGCATTATGGTCGCAGTCCTAATAGGTAACGGCCGTATCCAGATTTTTTCAGCGGTTCGGCTAATTTTTCAAGTTGCGCCAGACTAATGAAACCTTGGCGAAAAGCCGCTTCCTCAATGCAGCCAATCTTTAGAGCTTGACGCTCTTCAATGACTTGAACAAATTGGGCGGCTTGGGTCATTGAATCAAACGTGCCGGTATCTAGCCAAGCGGTACCGCGATCAAGCAGATAAACTTTCAATTGGCCGCTATTAAGATAGGCATTGTGAATTTCCGTAATTTCGATTTCACCACGTTCGCTTGGCTTAGCTTGTTTGGCGTATTTAATTACCTGGTTATCAAAAAAATAAAGTCCTGGAATAGCGTAATTCGACTTGGGTTTAAGTGGTTTTTCCTCGATTGATAAAACCTTCATATCTTTGTCGAAATCAACTACGCCGTAACGTTCTGGGTCGGCAACTTGCTGTCCAAAAATGATGCCGCCATCTAGTTCTTTGGCGGCTTTTTTAACTTTGGCTTCAAAATCACTACCATAAAAAATATTGTCGCCCAAAATCATGGCCACTTGATCTTTACCTATAAAATCAGCGCCGACAACAAACGCATCAGCTAAACCGCGCGGCTTGTGCTGAACTTTATACCTAAACTGGCAACCAATTTGTGAACCATCGCCCAGTAGTTGTTCGAACCGGGGCAAATCGTGTGGTGTGGAGATAATCAGGATTTCTCTTATGCCCGCGCCAATCAAAGTGCTCAACGGATAATAAATCATCGGTTTGTCATAAATTGGCATCAGCTGTTTGCTGACAGCCAGCGTTAGAGGGTATAGTCTGGTACCCGATCCACCGGCCAAAATTATGCCTTTCACTTGCTCAACTCCTGTTTAACATAAGCCTTCAGGTCTTCACGCCAATCACGCACCGCAAAACCAGATGCTTTAATCTTGCCCAGATCCAACGAACTTTGCAAGGGGCGGGGAGCAATACCATCTTTACCTTTGTAGTATTGTTCAGTCGTCACGTCGGTTACTGTATTGTCTAGGCCAGCATCTTCAAAAATCGCTCTGGTAATGTCCGCCCAACTTACTGGCTTGCCATCATTGGATAAGTTGTAAGTACCAAACTCAGCTGGTTTATTTAGCAAATAGTCAATGGCTCGAACTAGCTCACTGGTAAAAGTTAAACGACCGATTTGATCGCCTACTACAGAAGGGTTCACTCCCTTTTGACCAAGCTCGAGCATCGTCCTGACAAAATTTTTGCCCTCACCGATTACCCACGACGTTCTTAATATATAGTGCTTTGGGTTTAAGCTAACAACGACATCACCTGCGGCCTTAGAAGTCCCATAGACACTTAAAGGAGCAAAGGCTTCCGTTTCAGTGTGGGGTGACTTGGTGCCGTCAAAGACATAGTCGGTTGAAATGTGCACAAACGTCATGCCGTTGTTTATGGCGATGCGGTTTAGGTTAGCCACAGCAACCGCATTAACCTGCCAAGCAACCCGCCGACCATCATTAGTCTCAGCGCCGTCGACGTTAGTATAGGCGGCCGCGTTCAAAATCGTTTTGAGCCCTGACCAATCATAATTTTCAACAGCCGCTTGACTGGTTATATCCAGTTCATCGATATCTACTTTTTGGGCACCCGGATATTTCTGACCAAGCGCCAGACCAAGCTGGCCTTTGGCGCCAACAATAATTATTTCTGAATCTGTCATGAGCCCAATACTTCCTTCAGTGATGGATTGGCGCGGTCTTTAGCCGAAATTATCATTCCTGCGCCATCTTTAATTGGCCAGTTGATGTTGAGTTCCGGATCAAGTGGATTACAGGACGACCCAGGCATACCCGGAAACCATTCTTTTTCAAAATAATATAAGTAAACCGACGGCTCATCACTTATTGATTGGAAAGAATTACCTAGACCACTGGACACAAACAGGCCTAGGCCACGGCTTAATTCAAAGCCTTGCCACTGACCGGCAGTTGACGAATCTTTGCGCAGGTCAACAATCACGGCATAAACTTTACCGCTGGCAACCGAGACTAATTTGTGAGCGGCTTCAGCATGAACACCACGAACTGTACCCTTAACGCTTAACGGCGCATTGACTTGAGCCCGGTTGTTTAGAGACGGTAAACCGGCTGATTCAAATTCACTTTGGCGGTAAAATTCCATGACTGAACCGCGTTCGTCCTCGATGACCTTAAAGTCTATTTGCCACAGACCATCAATTTTGGTTTTGGTGGCCTGCATGGGTTTGATGTCGTTCATCGTCCTAACTCCGCATATTTTATTATGAGACACCCAAAAGCGGGTTTCTCATCGCGCCATGCTTGAAATGAATTCAAGCGTGGGCTGCTCTTCCCAAAAAACATTATCGTCCCAGCTCCGTATATTTCGCTTCGGTGGCGGCTTTTTGGGGTTGCCACCAAGCTTGATTATTTTTATACCATTCAATCGTGTCTGCTAGCCCAGCTTTAAAATCTGTGTACTTAGGCTGCCAACCAAGATCGTGCTTTAATTTGCTAGCGTTAATAGCGTAACGCAAATCGTGACCGGGCCGATCGTTAACATGTTCATAATCATCTCTACTTTTATCCATTAGCTCCAATATTAACTGCAAAACTTCTTTGTTGTTCTTTTCACCATCAGCACCGACCAAGTAAGTTTCACCAATTTTACCTTTTTCCAAAATTGCTAGGATTGCTGACGAATGGTCTTCGGCATGAATCCAATCTCGGACATTTTTACCTTCACCGTAGAGTTTTGGCTTAACGCCAGCTAGTACGTTAGTAATGTTCCGGGGAATTAATTTCTCAACATGTTGGTACGGACCGTAATTGTTTGAACAGTTGCTAAGTGTAGCCTGAATCCCGAATGATTTAATCCAAGCTCGAACTAAGTGGTCAGAGCTGGCTTTAGTAGCTGAGTAGGGACTGGATGGATTATATGGAGTGGTTTCGTTGAACTTAGCTGGATCGTCTAGCTCGAGATCGCCATAAACTTCGTCGGTTGAAATATGGTGCAATCGTTTGTCATGTCGGCGTACGGCTTCCAAAATCTGGAAAGTGCCGACGACATTGGTTTGGACAAAGGGCCACGGACTATGTACCGAATTGTCGACATGCGACTCGGCGGCAAAGTGCGCCACACTGTCGCACTCACTAATTAATTTATCGACAATTTTTTCATCGCAAATGTCGCCCTTCACAAACTTAAAGCGCGAGTCGTCTAAACCAGCTAAGTTTTGTAAATTACCAGCGTAAGTCAGTAGATCCAAAACCACAATTTGCCAGTCCGGTCGCTTTTGATAAACATATCGAACAAAATTGGAGCCGATAAAACCTGCTCCACCTGTGACTAACAATCGGTAGGTTTGTTTAGACATTTCTAATAACTATTATAACTATTTGAAATTAAAACTGTTGAGAATGGTGTTAAAGGTGGTCGATAAACTGTCATAATCTTTCTCGGCTGCCATAAACTGCAGTGAATAGATTTGCTTTTTATAAACTACAACAATTAAATCTTGTCGTTGGATGGCCGATGATGAATCACTGAAGCTATAACTAAACTTTTCACCCTTTTGTTGACTAATGGTGATTGGCTTGTCGTCAATTAATTTAAAACTTTGGTGTTTCTTTAATGTCGTGAGCGTGTCCTTCTTTATATTTTTTGACGAACCAGCTGAAACAGTTGATATAAAAAAAGAGCCGACTGGCGCGGAACCAGATTTTATCCCATTAAGTGCGTTGTAAGAACTGAGGTCTTTTTGCCCAATTAGGATCCAACCATCAGGCACATCGTAGCTAAAAGTTTTAGTCGAAACATTATTCGGTTGATTAGTATTAGTTTGGTTCGATGAACTGGTACTTGTTTGTGAAGTGGTGTTCGACTGATTCTTATCAAAGCCAAATAGGCGCTTCAAAGTTCCAAAATTTAAAACCGCGGCGATTACTAAAGCAATAGCTAAAACAACCGCTATCCACATGAAAATCCGTTTAATCACGGGACTTATTCTACATGATTAGTTGTTATTATTGACAACTTTGTTAAGTGATTTTAATCCAACTGTTTATACTTAATAAAATCTATCTGATATCATAACTTCAAATGACAAGTGTGATTATCGCGAACGAAGTTGTGTAGTTGTAGTTTATGAAGATTGTAATTCTAAGCGGCTTTTTTAACCCACTCCATGGCGGTCATCTGGACATGATCGAGGAAGCAGCTGATATGGCTGACAAACTGATTGTGATAGTCAACAACGACGTCCAGCAAAAAATAAAAAAGGGCAAAATAATATTGGATGAGCAAAACCGACTGCGTTTGATCGGTGCTTTAAAATATATCGACGATGCTATTTTGGCTATCGATGAAGATCCGCCGGTATCCGAGACCATTAGAATTATTGCCAGAGAACATCCCAACGATAAGATTATTTTTGCCAATGGCGGTGATCGAAGTTCGGCCAAGGTCGTACCCGAAGCTGCTGTTTGCCAAGAATTTGGAATTAAGATGCTCTATGGTATTGGTGGTAATAATAAGGCCGATTCATCAACACGGATTAACCAAGCCACCGGCCACGAGGTAACCTAGGTACGCTAACTGTTGTTATGAAAAAAGTAATAATTTTTGATCTCGATGAAACACTAACTGAAACTCGCTCACCAATTACTGATGAGACGGCTGAACTAGTTGGCGAACTATTAAAAAAACACCAGGTTTGCGTAATTTCCGGTGGCCAATTTTCACAATTTGAAAAGCAACTTCTAGCTAATTTAAAAATTGATAAAAAATATCTAAGCTCACTTCATTTAATGCCAACCTGCGGCACCCGCTATTTCAAATATGCTGCCAATAATGGCACATGGCAGTTGGTTTATGCAGAAAACTTTACTGATGAACAAAAGAAAACCATTATTGAAGCAATGGAAGCCAGTATTGACGAAGTTGGTTACCGCGTCAGCAATCCCAAAGGTCCGTTAATTGAAGATCGAGGCAGTCAAGTAACTTATTCGGCACTTGGGCAGGACGCCGGTCCGGCTGAGAAAAAAGCCTGGGATTCATCGGGCCAGAAGAAGCTAAAAATCCGTAATGTTATTGCTCCGAAAATTCCGCAATTTGAAGTTCGGGTGGGGGGCACTACTTCAATTGATATTACTAAAAAGGGCATCGACAAAGCCTACGGCATGAAAAAATTAATGAAAATCTTAGGTGTGACTAAAAAGGAAATGTTATTTATTGGCGACCGATTGGGAGAAGGCGGAAATGACTATCCAGTTAAAGCCATGGGGATTGACTGTGTAGCAGTTGGAGGTTATGAGCAAACTCCCTCAGTGATACGTGATATCTTGACTACTATTCCACAGTGACGGATTTGGCCAGGTTACGGGGACGGTCGACGTTCAAGTCTTTGGCTACCGCCACATGATAAGAAAATAATTGCAAAGCAATCGCGACTAGTAGGGGCTGTAATTGTTCAAGGGTTGGCGGTATGTAAATTACGTCGTCGGCCAGCTTTTTAATCTCATGATTACCCACTGTTGCCAAAGCCAAAACCGGACCTTTACGGGCCTTAATCTCTTCGATGTTGGAAATAGTTTTTTCAAGCAGCGGTGAATCACAGGCCAGGGCAAAAGTCGGGAAATCTTTGTCAATCATAGCTAACGGACCGTGCTTCATTTCACCAGCAGCATAACCTTCAGCATGAATGTATGAAATCTCTTTAAGCTTTAAAGCGCCTTCGAGAGCACACGGATAAAGATAGTTGCGGCCGATAAATAAGAAGTCACGGTGGTCTTTGTATTTTTTAGCCATCTTTTTAATATCATCGGACTGGGCTAAAACTTGTTTGGCCTTAGCTGGTAACTCCAGCAGTTCATCGAGCATTGGCTTGTAAAGTGGTGTACCAATCTGGCTTAAATGCATGGCAATCTCGGCTAAAACTGTGACTTGAGCAATGAACGCTTTGGTACTAGCCACCGATTGTTCCGGACCGGCGTGGCAGTAAACACCAGCATCGGTAATCCGAGCAATCGTTGAGCCGACAGCGTTAACGACACCAAGCTTTAATACACCGTAATTATCAACTTTTTTGATAGCGGCAATAGTATCAGCGGTTTCACCGGACTGCGAAATTGCAATTAACGCCGTACCACGCGAAAATGGTTCTTCGCGGTATTTAAATTCTGAAGCCAATTGAACTTCTACTGGAATGCCGGCAATTTCCTCAATTAGATATTCACCGACTAAACCTGCGTAATAAGATGTGCCGCAAGCTACGATGACAATTCGATCAATATAACGCAGCTGTTCGCTGACACTTTCCAAACCACCAAGTTTAATGGTATTAGTGTCGCCACGGACGCGGCCTCGTGACGCTGATTGGATTGTCTGTGGCGCTTCAAAAATTTCTTTGAGCATAAAGTGTGGATAGTCACCAAGTTGAGCTTTCTGGTTATCGAAATCCAGTTCTTCAGCTTGTCGTGTAACCTGGACAGCGTGCTTGATATTGTTAATCTTGACTTCGCTAGCGGTTATAACTGCAACCTCGTAGTCATCCAGAAATAGCACTTTTTTGGTGTGCTCCATGACAGCTGTTGGATCGGATGCCAAATAGTGGCAATCTTTACCAACACCAATGATAAGCGGACTGGACAAACGAGCAGCGTAAAGCGTGTTTGGGTCACCGGCATGAACGGCCGCAATAGCGTAAGCACCTTTTAATTCTTTGAGTGCGGCTTCAAAAGCCTTATAGAAATCTTTAGTCTTTTTAAAATGAAAGTCGATCAAGTGTGGGATAACTTCGGTGTCGGTTTCGGAGACGAACTTATAGCCAGCTTTCTTGAGTTTGCTTTTAATTGATTGATAATTTTCGATAATGCCGTTATGAACGACAAAGATAGTTTCTGAAGAGTTAAAGTGCGGGTGAGCATTTTGCTGAGTTGGCGAACCATGAGTTGCCCAACGAGTGTGACCAATCGCGATGGTGGCATCTTTAAAGATTTTGTTTTCGCGAACTTCGGCATCGAGTACTTCAACCCGGCCAACTTGTTTAGCAGTAAATGGCTTACCGTTGATAGCTGTAATACCAGCCGAATCATAACCTCGGTACTCTAAGGCCTTCAGGCCGTCGATAACAGGGGCGAGCGCAGACTCACCACCGACATAACCAACAATTCCACACATACTGGGTGTATTATACCATTATTTTAGCTAAATAATCAAGTATATGTTGTTGAAACATAGCTTTATTAAATTGATTGGCGGTTGCTTGAACTTCGGTAACTGAAAATTTGGCAGGATTAAATTGGCTTAGTGTGTCAGCAAGAGTTTCAGCTGTGGCGGCATTAAAGAACAGGCCCGTCTTACCTTCGACAACATAGTCAAGTGCGCCACCACTCCTAAAAGCAATTACCGGCGTACCGGCGGCCATAGCCTCAACTGCTACGATGCCGAAATCATCAACACCCGGAAAAACAAAACCAGCCGCGGATTTGAAATAATCAATAATTTGTATCTCTGTGACTTTAGATGCAAACACAATCGATTGACCGGCCCGCTTAACTAGTTTGCGGTGTTCGGGACCATTACCAATGACTGTAAGTGGCAATTCTAGCTTGGTGCAGGCATCGACAACTAAATCAAACCGTTTATAGGGGACTTGCCGGCCGGCCGCCACTAAACCAAATTTTTTGGTTTCAATTGTTACGTCACCAGTAAATTTTTCAACGTCAACTGGTGGATGAATAACGAACGAGTCACGACTATAATATTTTTTAATTTGCGCTTGCGTATAGGTCGAATTAGCAATCATATAATCAGCCCGTTGTGACGCTTTGAGATCCCACTTACGCATTGGGCCGACTAGTGTTTTTAAGCCAAATCTAGCTAACGAATTAAAAATGCCAAAACCTGGATTCTTCATATATTCATCGTAACGGCTCCAATAATAATGGGTTGGCGCGTGGCAATAATTCACGTGTATGGTTGGCTTTACAACTTTAACGGCTTTAGCTTCGGCACCGCTGGAGGAAATGACTAGATCATAACCTGTCAAATTTAGATGCGAAAACCACCAGGCTCGTAAAAAGGGAATATATTTACGCAAGTGGTTGAACGGCCAGTGCTGAAGTGACCCAGTAATAACTTTGAAATTTAAACGACGACGCCATTCTTCAGTGCAATAAGATGTGTAAATCGGGGCTTCTGGAAACATTAAGTGTAATTCGAGGACAACCTGTTCAGCACCACCTCCAATTAGCCAGTCATGAACAATCGCGACTTTGAGTTTGGAAATATCTTTCATCTAGCTGCCCCGAAGGATAACGCGCAAAGTCTTGGCTAAAATTACCAAATCCAGCCAAAAGCTCCAATTTTGGACGTAATAAACATCAAGCTGGCGGCGCTCATCAAAATCAATATCCTTACGTCCGGACACTTGAGCCAAACCAGTCAGACCAGACTTGACGCTTAAAATAGCATGCTTTTTGACATAAACATCTAGCTCCTCGGGCACTAAAGCACGCGGGCCAACTAAGCTCAAATCACCCTTAATGACGTTTATTAGTTGAGGCAGTTCGTCAATGCTGGCTCGACGAATCAGCCGTCCAATAATACTGAAGCGTGGATCATCAGTCAGTTGATCACCATTTTTACGGTAGGTATCAGCCAAATCAAGGCGGCCCATTTTAGCAAAGGCTTTCTCCGGCGACAGTCCATTGTAGGCCACTTTAATAGTTCGAAATTTGTAGACTTCAAACTGTTGATTGAAACGAGTTAAGCGTTTTTGTCGGAAAAAAATATGACCACCTGACAGCAGTAGCATCACCGACACTACCAAAAATATCGGGGATGTAATAATCAATAGAATAAGCCCAAATACTAGGTCGAACAGTCGCTTGGCAATCCGGCCCCAGCCGACTAATGCGGTTTGATGGATGGCAATCATTGGCAATCCGGCAAACAGCTCCACGTCAATGTTGCCAACAAATAAATCAGTGTTACCGGGCACAAAACGATAGGCAGCGTGATGTGATTGGGCATAAGTGAGGATTTCATTATTTTTAGCTTGATCGTGATAGAGCTCAGTTTGGATAATGCTATGTATTGGCTGTCGCAAACTACTCGTGGCTTTCTCGAATGAGCTAAAAGTCTTGTAACCAGCCGCCTTACTAGTCACCAAACCGAGAACCCGCTGTCCGGTTTTGACGGTATTACTAATACTATTGGCAACCTCTACAGTGACCGGCGTGTCGCCAACCACGATAACATTACTTATACCGAAGCCGAATGAGTATAGCGACTCCTTAAACCAGCCGGCCAGAGTACGGAACAACAATAAAAAGCCAAAACCCAGTCCTAGTCCATAAGCCGGTACAAGTCGAGCTGGAAACAAGCCACCTTTGGTAACGAAGTCATAACCAATAACCACCAAAATGCCAAGCATCGAACCGATTAACAGGCGGCCGAGCTCAATAAAACGCTTCTCATAAATATCATTGCTATAAAGGCCAATGAAGGCGTGAACTAAAATCCAAAGTGGCAAGACTGTCAGAAAAGCCCGCAGATAAGTTAAGGCAGGGATCTGCTCTAGTAGTGGCCGTGGGTCAAGTTTGACACGCAAAATATAGGCCGCTGTAAAGGCCGCAATTAGCGCTAGGCAATCGCCAACAATCAACAATAGCGCGTAAAACAGCGAGGCGTTATTTTTCACTATGCTTATATTTTAGCACTAGAGTGGGCAATTCGACCCAGCCCTGTTATACTGAACGAAAAGCGAAAGCCTTATGTTTAAACTGAAGCGAAAACAACAAAAAGAGTTAACCCGGTTTGGTGAATATATGGTTGGCGGCGGCTTGTGGTTCTGGAGCGGCTACGCCATTATTGTTTATCTTAACGGTCGAATGCCACTATTTTGGGTTAACTTTATTGGTAATGCCGTTGGTATAACCCTCAACTTTTTAGTTGAACGCTATTGGGCCTTTAAGGTTAAACGACAATCAACACTTTTGATAGCCACTTGGCGCTACATTATCTACACCGTACTCAACGCTTTTTTACTAAACTATCTAATCCTGGCAGTACTCATCAAACAATTTAATATTCAACCAAAGATTGGCCAATTCATTGCCGCTGGCTTCTTTACGATTTGGAATTATATTTGGTATAAACTCTGGGTATTCCGAGGCCAAGATCGACATAAACGGATTCGCCACCATGCCTGAGAAAACTGAATCGACTGCCGTTCGGCCAACCAAAAAACAGCGTGAACTACTAACTTTTATTGAACAATTTATCGGCCAACATGGCTATAGTCCAAGTTATCGCGAGATCATGGCCGGCTGCGACTACACTTCAGTGGCCACAGTGGCACTTCACGTTAACAGTTTGATTAAGCGCGGACATCTCAGAAAACGCGACTACTCGGCTCGTTCATTAGAGGTTGTCACGCCAACCAGTGAATCGACCAAGGTCTCGACTAACGTTGTTAAAGCCAAAGACGAAAAATGGTTGGTTGAAAAAGTTGAGCATTTTTTCAGAACCGTAGAAACCGCCAATCCAATCGAACAAGCCAAACTCGATGAGTTATATGTATTAATCGGCACCTTGAAAATTTTGGGGCTGGATGGTGCTGCCCAATCATTTATTCCGCGCCTAACAACATTAAAAAGTAAAGTAAACTAAGAGCATGGACAATGTGATAAGCCTGAATAAGGTCACTAAAACTTATGGTTCAAATCGAGGCGTAGATGACGTCACGCTAGATATTGAAAAAGGCAAAATAGTTGGTTTTTTAGGTCCAAACGGTGCCGGCAAAACAACAACCATTAGCATGCTAGTTGATTTAATTCGTCCTACTAAGGGCCAAATTAAAATTTTTGGTCTAGATACTACCAAAGACGGTGTTAAAATCCGTCAACGAATTGGTTTTTTGTCTGGCGATTTTGCGCTAGATGAAAAACTAACAGGCTGGCAGCAACTTAACTACCTTGGTCATTTGCGTGGAAACTTTAACCCTAAGCGGGTAAATGAACTGGCCAAGCATTTGTCATGCGATTTAAGTCGTAAGATTAAAACTTTATCACGCGGTAATCGTCAGAAAGTCGGTTTAATTTCAGCTTTGATGCATGACCCCGAACTGCTGATTTTTGACGAACCAACCACCGGGCTGGATCCTTTGATTCAAGCTGAGTTTAATAAAATAATTGCCGAACATAAAGCGGCCGGCAAAACAGCTTTGATATCATCGCACCTGCTTAGTGAAGTCCAAGAAGTTTGCGATGAACTTGCCTTTATTCGCGAGGGCCGACTATTAATCGTTAAACAGACTAAAGATTTGGCAAATGGCTTACCAAAACTAATAAAAGTCGTAACTAGCGACCAGTCGCTTAAAACCGATCTTAAAGCTTTGTCAGGCATTGATATAACTTCTACCGATCAATCTGAATTAAACGGTACTTATCATGGTGATATGAACGACCTAATAAAGTTACTCGCTAAACACAAAGTTAATGATGTGTCGATACAAGAAACCGATCTGGAGACAATCTTTATGAAATTTTATCAGGGAGAGAACCGTGTTTAGGTCAATTTTTCTTAAAACCCTTCACGAAAAACGTCTAATGATGATTTTTTGGAGTATTGGTGTAATTGCAATGTCCATGCTGATGATGGGCTTTTATCATTCGTTTTCGGGCGGCGGTTTTGACGAACTTTTAAAGAATTTACCGAAATCGGTCCAGGGTCTAGTTGGTAACATCGCTGATTTGAAAACCGTTGGCGGTTACGTGTCCCAGGAAGTGTTTGCCCTAAGAATCCCGCTATTGACGTTAATTATGGGCATTGTACTATTTGTCAGTTTACTGTCGGGTGATGAAGATCAAGGCACGCTTCAAACCCTTTTGGCGCAACCGGTGTCGCGGACCAAAGTCTATTTTGAGAAATATATTGCCGGATTAGTTGTTAGCCTAATCATTTGCTCCATGGCTATCATTGGTGTGGAGATTGGCTTAGTACTAATTCACGAACAAATGAGTTTAATTCGGTTGGTTCAAGCCGTTTTAGATGTTTGGTTGCTTACAGTTTTGTTCGGCACTTTAGGTTTTTCAATCGGCGCAATTAACGGCAAACGAGGCTTTGCTGGCAGCCTAGCTGGAATAATCGCCTTCAGCACTTATATTTTGACGTCGTTTGTAGCTAATGTTCAGAGTCTAGTAACGATTGAAAAACTTTCACCGTTTCACTATTACAATAAGCCGGCGGCAGCACTCAGCGGCCTGAAGGGTGAGAATGTGATGATTATGATAGGCGTGACTGTAGTTTTCTTGATTGTGGGTTGGGTTGTCTTTGCTAAACGAGATATCTACCAGCGATGAATGCTTTTCAAGCAATGGTTTTAGGGCTGGTTCAAGGTTTAACTGAGTTTATCCCAGTGTCTAGTTCTGGGCATTTGGTCCTGGCACATCATGCGCTTGGGGTTTTTGATACCGGACTGCCTTTTGATGTCGCATTACATGCCGGTACGTTACTGGCGCTATTAGTTTTTTTCTACAAAGATTTGTGGGAACTATTGTTGGGATTGTTTGGCAAGAATGATAAGCAAAAACTAGCCTGGTTATTAATTATGGCCACAGTGCCGGCGGTGATTGCTGGGGTATTACTAGAGAGTGCTGCCGAATCTAAATTCCGTTCGGTTAGATTAGTGTCGATTAACTTATTTGTGGTGGCCTTTATTATGCTCTGGGCTGAGCGCTATGCTGCTAAGCGTAGTCGCAAAGCTTCAATAAATAATTTGTCACAAACTCAAGTCTTGACTATGGGTGTAGCTCAGGCGGCCGCAGTTGTACCGGGGGTATCGCGCTCTGGTATCACAATTACAGCTGGTTTGTTCAGTGGTGTAGATCGAATTGCGGCAACTAGATTTTCGTTCTTATTAGCAATACCGATCACTGCTGGAGCTATCCTAAAGGTCTTAGTGATTGATCATGGTTTAGCTCAAGCGCACCAAACCAACATTATTGCCATAGGTGTTGTAACCGCTTTTCTCAGCGGTCTGTGGGCCATTAAATTTTTGCTTAATTATTTGTCGAAGCACAGCCTGGCGGCCTTTGCCTATTACCGCATAGCTATCGCGGTAATAGCCATCAGCTTAGTCACATTCAAATAAAAGTTTATTCAACAGTAATTTTTTCGACCGAAATACCAATTAAACCGGCCAAAGTTTCACGTTGCCAGTTCTGAACACGATTGGCGTCTTCACGATTTCTTACACTTGTTAAAGCACCAATTTCAACGACTGGCTCATCGCCACCTTCATAAATGACCACTGGTTGAACCGGACCGTGTTTAACAATACCAATAGTGCCTTTTGAGATATTGCCCAGTACCATGCTCTCTGGTTTGTGGTCGTCGCCATAAGTGACTGCCGGAGTCTTACCTTCCCATGCCAGGTGTAACATCTTGCCCCTACCCAGCCGAGTTACGGGTGGTAAAGGCACACCCAGCCAGTGATTAACTTCACGGTGCCAACTCCGGTTATTGCTTTCTACTAGAGCCGGGTCAATCCTAACATTTCTAATGGTAGAAGTTCGTGGGAAGCTCAAAAAAACGTGGCCCATTTTTTGAACAACTTCTGAAGCGGCCATACCGAAGGCCTCAATTGTCGTCACGCCGCGACTAATACCCAAGCCGTTTCGTTCTTGCCAATTATCTTGTTCAATGGTTTCAATCCAACCTTCTTGAAAAAGTGCCACATCAGCTATGTTCATGTGGGTCGTAACTGATGTAATGTTTTCGCCACGATTTAGCATAAATCGAGCAGCATTAACGTACGCTGCTTCGCGTTTCAAAGTTTCACGAGCGGCCTGGGCGAGTGGTGCATTAGCAGTATCGGCCAGGTCGTGGATTTCTTTAATTGTTGAGGGTGCAGGTTTTAGATGAACATCTTCCAACTTTTGCGAGGGGTTAGCGGCTGGATTAAACGGCAAAGGTTTAAATAGATCAGGAAAAGCCGAAATATGCTTAATTGTGGTGGCGGCTAAATTATCATGAATCGCCTCGCGGTCTTCGTAGGACAGACTCTTGTAGTTGAAATTTGACATATCAGTGTAATTATAGCATTCATGCTTAATGTTTCAAACAAATTTTACTACATATCTGTCATAAAAACTTATGCTATGCTACTAGTACTTAACATCAAAAGAGCTGGAAATAGGTGAAAGTCCTATGCTGTGCCGCAACGGTTAAAGCCCGATCTAGCTATTAAGACTCACGAGCAGGAGCAAATGTTAAAGCCTGTTCGAAGCCCGAGCAGGTTTTTTATGGAAGCAGCCCAAATTTTATACCCAGAGACAAGCGTCGAACGGCGCGGCGTTCAGGCGGCTTATGAGCACTTTGATCAAAACAGCGTTGAAGCTGAAGCTTGGCGGTTAATCCAAAACCGTGAAACTTTACCGATAGTCGAGGTTCAGCCAGCGGAACGTCATGATAATGCCCGGACGGCCATAATGGAGGCATTGACAGCTTCTGGTCACCTATCACGTGTTGAAATTACTGGCACACTCGACGAAATTAGCAACCAAGTCACTAATCGTTTAGTAAACGGTTGGGATGATTCATTACCGTGGCACGAAAAACAAAGACGATTTGCTGAGCTAAGCAACGAACTAGTTATTCAAAAAACCCACCAATCAATCGTGACTGGTGAGTTGCCAGCCGATACAGCAGTTTTGGAGATTTCGGATTACCCAGAAGCATTGGCCGGCCAAAAGTTAGGTTATCGCGACAGCAATAAAAAAGGCATGGTCCGCTCAACTCATTTAATTGATAACCAAGACGGTACCTTTACACGACTTTACGAACAAGTTAGTCGGAGTAATGGCAACTGGCCAAGCACTTATACTTTTATGTCTGAGAATGGTATTCAGACCAATCAGGGCGAGCCGGACATAATAGCTCTCAAAACACCATTAATATATGACGGTAATGATTACATTGATGGGGTGGTTGATGTTATCCGCCGGCTTGACCAACATGCCGGGGCAGATGTGCTGTATGGTGACACCAAAGCGCGCAGTAACCATGTGCCGTACGAAGATTTACGCGTAGAATCAGCACGCCGTGAAACTGAAGTTTTAATGTATGTTGATGATTTAGCTAAACTTGAAGCCCAACTTGATAATTTACAAACCAAGGGCCTAACTAAAACCGAAGCCGACGTTGTATTTAAAGAAGAAGTTGATCGAATTTTAACGGTTATCTGTACTCTGGAACCAGATTATGCTGAGGATACTTTTGGCAAACGGGCGGCGCCACACTTTCACCAAGCAGCCGATATGGTCGCTCGGGGTGAACATTTACAGGCCCAGCAGTTACTTGAAGCCACAAGCTACCTAAAAGAAGAGGTAACTTTTTGCGGCGTTTCAATCTCAATTGAAAAGGCCAATGAACTTGGCCTAGAGGTTAACAGTTATGGTGAATTAACCGAAAAGGGCAAAGAATCTTGGAAATGGAAACAAGGTATTTGCCAAGTTGAAAGCTGCCCAACCAGACCCGGTAAAACTGAGGTTGGACCCTGTAGTGTTTGCCGTAAGTGCCAAGCTGAATTTGATAAAGGTCGCGACCCAACCAAACAGAAAACGCTAAAATAGAAAGATGAGAAAAATTGGGATTTTTAGCGGCTCGTTTGATCCGGTGCATAATGGACATCTAGCTTTTGCACACCAGGCAATTAATCGTTGCCAATTGGACCGAGTTTATTTTTTACCGGAACCCCGACCACGTCGTAAGCAAGGTGTCAAAGCTTTCGAACATCGTGTCGCCATGCTTGAGCTGGCTATTAAAAATCAGTCTAAGCTGGGTCTAATTATTTTAAAGCAAGCCCGCTTTAATGTAACTGAAACGTTACCAAAACTAACGGCTCGTTTTAAAAACGATAGCCTTTATATGTTGGTCGGCGAAGACGTTTTAATGAGTATGATTAATTGGCCGCATGTTAAGGAATTAGCTAGTGCTGTACATTTTATTATTGGTGTCCGTACGACTTCGAAAGTCGATCTAGCTAAGCACATTTCAGTTATTGAAAAAACTCGCGGGCTTAACTTTAGCTACACTATTTTTGCGGCTGATGATAGCACCGCCAACTCTTCAGTGGTTAGATCTAAATTACGACACGGGCAAACACCGGATACGATTGATAAAAAGGTTCAAAACTATATAACTCGGCACAAACTTTACTATTCAGTTGCCGAATAAAGCGACTTGAGATAAGCCAAATGGCGCTCTCGGTATTTTTTGAATTCGCTTTTCTTGAGTCCGTTGCGGCGAATAAACGCACCGATTTTCTCGCTGCCGATGAAGTGCGGCATAATGACATAACTAGCACCGAGCTTGTATAGTTCGGCCGCTTCTTCCAAGCTCTCACTCGGCACAATAACTACGGCATCAGGGTTTAACTTGTTTAGCAGTGACATTATAAACGTATTAGTTTCGTGGTCGGTCATTGTTGAAACGATCAGCTTAGCTTTCTCGATGCCAGCTTCCTCAAGTAGTTCTACATCGTTAGCATCGCCATAAAGATAAGGCAACCTGTGGGTTTCTAGAATATCAATTACGTCAGGGTCATAATCGATCAACACGTAAGGCATTTTCAAACTTTGGAAAACTTTCAGGAATTCATGACCACCCTTTTGATAGCCAAACAAAATTAAATCATAACGACTCCGCGACTCACGCTCGACATGACTTTTGCGCCGTTCAAACAGGCTCAGATCGTTTTCTAAAACTACAAATAATTTGTCGGCATAAATAATTAGATAAGTTGATATGGCGATAGTAATTAAGGCCACAAGAGTAATAATCGCCACCAAATCATCGCCAATCAAGCCAGATTTATTACCAAGAATGACAAATACTAATGAGAATTCACTGACTTGAGCCATCGCGGTCGCTGCCTTAAAGCTTGTTCGCTTGGTATAACCCATTAGTCCCATAAGTCCCATAACGATAATTGGCTTAAAGATAATTGTGATAGTCGTAGCAATAATTATGGCTGGTAAAATTTGACTGAAATTAACAAAGTTTAACCTAGCGCCAAGTGAAATGAAGAACACTACTATGAAAAAATCACGAAGCGGTCGAAGCCGAGCACTGATTTCTTGGGTATAGGGCAGAGAAGCCAGGGCTACACCTGCTAATAGGGCACCGACTTCAATACTAAAACCCGACAGTTCAAACAAAGCCGCGCTGCCGAAGCCCCAGCCAATCGCGAACAAAAATAATAACTCCTGGCTGCTGGCAATAAACCGGTGAAGTTTTGGTAGAACGAAGTTGCCAATCAGCAGAAGTGGTACGCCAATAGCCAAACCTTTACCGATAAGTTGGAATAGCTGAAGCGTTGAAATCCCACCGTCACTTTGCGAAGTAACAAATAATAAGGCAATGGTGGCCAGTACGTCTTGGACTAGCAACATGCCGGTCGAGACTTTACCGTACAACCGGTTTTGTTCTTTCTTATCACTAAGCAGTTTAAGGATAATAATCGTACTACTAAACGACAAAGCTACGCCGAAGAAGATCGATTCCATTCTAGTCAGGCCCAGAATGATACCACCGCCATAAGCAAAAGCCGCTGTTAAAACAACTTGGAGTACACCGGCTAAGGTAGCAACTTTGCCAACTTCCTTAATAACCTTAGGGTTTAAACCAAGACCAATAATGAATAGCAGTAGGGCAATGCCAATGTTGGAAAAAACTTCAATAGTTTCAGGCGACTGGATTAAATGCAGTACCGACGGACCGACAAGGATACCGGTGAGTATGTGGCCAATTATTAAAGGTTGGCGAATCGCTCGCATGACCATCGCCATGGCGGCGCTGACGGCAATAATCAGACTCAATTCCGAGAAAATACTGGCATGCATCTTGGTGCTTATTGTACGTTAGGGGTTAAGCTCAAGCAATTTATGATTCAGAAAATTGAGAAAATAGCTGCTACACCAGCAATTACCATTAGCATTGTAACGAGCCAGCCTATTGTCGTGGTGGATTTTTTATTGACCCATTCACCCATGACCTTTGGGTTACTGCTGATTTTGACGATTAAGAATAAGACAATTGGTGCCACAAAAGCGTTGCCGACGGCGGAGTAAATCAAGGCTTTGATCGGATCCAGACCGATGAAGTTCATGCCCAACCCAACCAGCATGGAGATAATTATGATGCCGTAAAAAGCATATGCTTGCTTGAGTTTATGATTAAGTCCACCCCGCCATTTAAGACTTTCAGAAATCGCGTAAGAACTTGAACCGGCTAACACAGGGATAGCCAGTAGGCCAGTACCAATGATACCGGCCGCGAATAGCCAGTAAGTTGCATTGCCGGCAAACGGCCGAAGGCCTTCGGCGGCTTGGGCAGCTGATGTAATGGTGGTAATACCATGCGTAAATAAGATTGCACCACAAGCGGCGATGATGAAAAACATAACAATGTTAGACAAAAGCATGCCGGACCAAACATCAACGCGCATATCCTTAACATCTTGAACTTTGGCACCTTCACGTTGTTTGATAGTCGTACTGCCTAAGAGGATTTGCTCTTCGACTTCTTGCGAGGTCTGCCAGAAAAACAAATAGGGCGAAATGGTCGTACCTAAAATAGCACAGATCAAAAGCAACTGATCTTTACTAAATGTAATGTGAGGTATGAAGCCGTGACGCAGCACTTCCGACCAATTTAGATGTGCCAGAATCGCTGAAAAAACGTATGAAAATAAGACCATGGCTAGCCATTTCAAATAACGCGCGTATTTGACGTAGGGTGTAAAAATTTGGAGTCCCAGACTGACGACCGCGAAGCCGACTACCATCAGACCAAAATTTATGCTTGGTCGAAGTAGTTGTGAAGCTTTAGCCATCGCTCCCAGATCGGCACCAATGTTAAAGGCATTAGCAGCAAATAGTAAGACAGTACAGGTATACATGACTTTTTTTGGAAAATGCAGTCGAATATTACCGGCTAAGCCACGCCCAGTAACCAACCCAATTCGAGCACACATCTCCTGGACAATTGCCATCAGCGGAAATGTTGCTACTGACAGCCAGAGTAACTGAAAGCCGTATTGGGCACCAGCCTGAGAATAAGTCGCAATACCTGAAGGATCATCATCGGACGCACCCGTCGTTAGGCCTGGCCCAAGCATATGCCAATATGCCTTACCTTTTTTAACAATGGCCTCACCTGATGGAAGTTTGTCGGTTATTTCTTTGGTTGAAGTTACAGCTTTATCTAAAGCTTCAGCTGGAGCTTCACTAATGCGCTTGAAAGTAATCTTCTTTTCGGGCATGTTTGTATACTCGTTACCGTCATTATATACGCGTTATGTTTATGATTGAAATTTAATCTTGACAACGAGGTTACGGTTATGACAAGATTATGTTACTCCATAAGTAAAGTACAAAACTTTACCGGAAGACAAAAACATAAAAAACTGCAGCTCGTGAGAGACGCTGCTAAGTGGTGTGGAGGTCGAAGTGAGGCCTATAAAAATAAAAATAATAAACAACAGAGGTATTAACGTGAACGTAAAAGTACGACGTCCGAAATGGCAGGAATACATCAACTACTAATTAGCTGGAATTGTTTAAACAAACAGTTATCTATTTTTTGACGGCGGCAATAGCGTCGTCAATTAGTTTGCTGAATGAATTGAGATCACGAGGGTTTTCATCAAGCTTCTTGCCTTGAAGTACGAAAGTTGGCGTTGAATTAGCGCCAATGGCGTCACCTGCCGCCATGTCAGCATTGATCACATTGTTGACACCATCACTACGCATATCTTGGTCGAACTTCGACACATTTAAGCCCAATTGGGCTGCGTACTGGTCAAAATATGTTTGCGGATTAGTCGTGGTCGTCCACTCGATATCACTGACGCTGCCTTTATCATCAACTTGATGAGCATGCTGATACAACAAATCATGCATTTGCCAGAATTTGCCTTGTATACTGGCCGCTTCGACAGCTCTATGAGCGGCCATAGCATTTTGGTGAATCTGGACTAATGGAAAGTTTCGAAACTGAAAGTTGATTGAGTCTTTGTACTTGTCGCGAATTTTTTCGACAATCGGTTCGTAATAATAACAGGCCGGACACTGAAGGTCACCATATTCAATAAGTGTAACGGCTTTTTTACCATCACCATATTGGTGGTTGCTCGGTTGGGTTGTTGAAGATTTGGATCCGCTATGAGTAGTAGTTTTATGCTTGTTGAACCAAAAAATACCAGCAAAAGCGACGATACAAGCCGCCATGATTAATGCAAAACGATTATTCATTAAATCAAACCTCCTTCAATCGAACGCTCCATTATATTATCATGCCAGGCTGAGACTCTCTTGGTGTACTATGGTGTTATGAAATTGCTTCTGGATATAGTTCTGGCTGGCTTGGTAGTTTTATCGGTTAGTTTGCAAAAAACTTACTCAGCTTTGCCAGCAAAAGAGGTAAAACGTCGGGCTAGGGCCGGCGATGAAATAGCCAAACTGCTGCACAAAGCTGTTAGTTATGGCCACAGTTTACGTGCCGTTTTATGGGCATTAATCATTGTCTTTAGTGCCTTGTTTTTCTTTATGATTGCCCATTCGGCACCGACGTGGTTTGCCATAACGGCTGGCGCTGCACTGTTGTGGTTAGCTTACGTTTGGATTCCATCAGGGCGAGTTACCCGAATCGGCGAGCGTTTGGCAATTTGGCTGGCACCACCCATTGCTTGGACATTGAATTACCTACATCCATTTCTTGATCGACTAATTAGGTTTATCCATCGCCACCGACCAGTGACAATTCACACTGGTTTATATGAAAAGCAAGACCTGATGCACTTACTAACTCGACAGCAACTCCAAGCCGATAACCGCATTGATCAAAACGCCCTTGAAATTGCCAAACACGCTTTAACATTCAGCGATCAATTGGTACGTGACCATCTAGTTCCTAAACGCGTTATTAAAGGTGTATCGGTTGATGAAACAATCGGTCCAGTACTTATGACCGAGCTTCATGATAGCGGTCATTCGCGCTTTCCAGTTTACGATGGTAAAAAGGAAAACATTGTCGGCACGCTATATTTGCGTGATTTAGTCAGTGCAAAATCAACCGGCATAGTCAAAGATATTATGAAACGCGACGTTTGCTACGTTCATGAACAACAAAGTTTGTATGACGCCTTGCAAGCGATTCTAAAAACCCGGCATCATATGCTAGTAGTGGTCAATAGCTTTGAAGAATACATTGGCATTATCACTATGGAAGACGTACTGGAACAAATTATCGGCAAACCAATCATTGACGAATTTGACCAATACAACGACCTACGAGCAGTAGCCGCCCGCGAAGCCAAAGTCGAGCACAAGGCTAACGACCATGCCGAAAAAACTACGACCACCAAAGAAAATGTTACAATAACCTCTGATAAATCAAAGGACAAATGAGAGTTTTAAGCCGAGAAGCCAAGGATCATGTTGGCAAAAAAATTGAAATTCAGGGCTGGTTACATAAAAAGCGCCTGCTTGGTGGCTTGACGTTTATTAATGTTCGCGATCGTAGTGGACTGACTCAAGTGGTTATCAAAGACAAAGACCAAGTCGAAAAACTGCGCGGCCTGCAAATCGGTACCGTGCTAACAATTGAAGGTACAGTAATCAAAGAAGAGCGTGCGCCAGGCGGTATCGAAATGCATGATGCCAAAGTTACTGTTGTGGTACCGGTCGAAGACCAGCCAGCGATTGAAATCGACAAACCAATCAGCCATAAAAGTGATAATCTCGATACTTTGTTTGACCATCGGCCATTAGTTTTACGCAATTTGCAGGAAACAGCTATCTTCCGAATTCGTAGTGAACTACTGCGTTATATTCGTGAATTTCTGCACAAAAACGAATTTATCGAAATCAACACACCCAAGTTAGTAGCTGGCGCGGCTGAAGGTGGCGCCGAAGTTTTCAAGCTTGATTACTTTGGTCAGGAAGCCACTTTGGCCCAGAGCCCCCAGCTTTACAAACAAATTATGGTCGGGGTGTTTGAGCGGGTTTATGAAATTGCACCGGCCTTTCGAGCTGAGCTATCAGCGACGACTCGACACGTATCAGAAGTCACCATGCTTGATGTCGAGATGGGCTTTATAAAAGATCATGATGAAGTTTTAGACCTTCTCCAGGATTTGGTTTACGAGATTTTGACACGACTTTATAAAGAGTACCCACAAGACCTCAAAAGATTGAATGCGCCAGAACTTAAACTCAAGCCAAAGTTTCCGCGTTTGTCGATGGCTGAAATCCACAAGCTTTACCAAAAGGAAACTGGCACTGACGTCAGCCACGAAGTTGATTTAGCTCCTGATGAAGAAAAGTGGATTTGCGAGTGGGCTAAAAAAGAACACGGGTGTGAAGCCATTTTTGCGACCGACCTGCCAGCTAGCAAAATGAAGTTTTACCACATGAAAGGTGAGGGGAATGTGGCCAAGTCAGCTGACCTGCTTTTCCGAGGCGTAGAAATCGCCACCGTGCCACAACGAGAACACCGTCACGACAATTTAATTAAGCAAATGAAAGACGCTGGAGTCGATCCGAAAAGTCCGGGCTTTGCGGCTTACGTCTCGGCCTTTAAAAACGGTTTACCGCCACATGGTGGTTTCGGATTCGGTATTGACCGTTTGACGGAAAAGGCAATTGGCCTAGCTAACATCAAAGAAGCCATTTTATTCCCGCGCGATATCAATCGTTTGACTCCATGACTTTTAAGCAACTTAGCCAAGACTCTTGGGTGGTAGCGCCCAAGTTACTAGGCAGTTTATTAATCAGAGAACTTGACTGCCTGACATTAGTCGGCAAAATCGTCGAAGTTGAAGCTTACGACCAATTCGACGCGGCCAGCCACGGCTATAAGGGTAAAACGCCCAGAACAGAAGTGATGTTTGGCCAGGCCGGGCACTCTTATGTCTATTTCACTTACGGGATGCACTATTGCATGAATATTGTAACCGGGTCAGTTGGTCATGGCAGTGCTGTTCTAATTAGAGCACTGGAGCCCGTGGAAGGAATTGAACAAATGCGACTTAACAGAGAAGGAAAAACAGACCATGAACTATCCAACGGTCCAGCCAAATTATGCCAAGCGCTCAAGATTGATCGGGCATTTAATGGCCATGATTTAACTAAAAGTCCGCTGATGTTGAAAATCGTTGATTCACAACCCAATAAGGGGATAATCCAAACCACTCGGATTGGCATTAGTCGTGAACAAAATCGCAAATGGCGCTGGTATATTAAAGACAATAAGTTCGTATCAAAATTAGCTAAATAAATACTTTACATGTTAAGTTTAGAAGCGTAAAATTAGAATAAATATTTAGCGGAGACTATTGTGGCCGACGAACAAGACGAATATGCAATAAATGTAAAAGGCGTTAGTAAGCACTTTGGCAAGGTCCATGCCTTAGATAATGTTGATCTTACAGCCGTCCGCGGTAAAGTTACTGGACTGCTTGGGCCAAATGGCGCAGGTAAGAGTACTTTGATCAAAGTCATGACTACCCTGCTCGATCCTTCGAGTGGTAGTGTGGTGGTTGATAATGTAAATGTACTCAAACATCCAGCCCAAGCCCGTAAACGGATTGGTTTGGCAGGCCAATTTGCTGCTGTCGATGATTTTTTGACTGGCCGTGAAACACTTGAAATGGTCGCCAGACTTTATCACTTGCCAAGAAAAGAAGCCAAGAAACGCGCCATTGAACTGCTGACTCGGTTGGACTTATCAGACGCTGCCGATCGCCAAACTAAAACTTACTCTGGCGGCATGCGTCGTCGACTCGATCTAGGTGCGAGCTTAGTAGCCACGCCAAGCGTGCTATTTCTAGACGAACCAACTACCGGCCTTGATCCACGTACTCGACTGCAGCTCTGGGACATCATCCGTGATTTGGTGAGTCGGGGCGTGACTATCTTATTGACCACTCAGTACTTAGAAGAAGCCGATGCTCTGGCTGATTATATGTACGTGATTGATCAGGGAAAAATGATTGCCGAAGGTACTGCTGAACAGCTAAAACGTAGCCTTGGGCAAGACGTGATTGAGTTTAAAATCAAAGATGCCTATGTAGTTAAAGCTCAAAAAGTACTGTTAGACAACATGAAGCGTGAAGTTGAAATTGATGAAGGTACCAGACGATTGCTCCTACGCACCAAAAATGGTAGTGAAGATCTATTGAAAGCCGCCTTGTATCTCCGAAAAGCCGGCATTCCGACTGAAGAATTAAGTGTTCATGGGCCAAGTTTAGATGATGTCTTTTTGTCGATAACTGGCAAACATACCAAGGAGGCCGAAAATGCACGTGTTTAGCGATACTTTTCAAATCGTCAAACGTAATGTCAAACGAAACTTCCGGATTCCTCAGCTACTTGTATTTAGTAGCATCCAACCGATAATTTTTCTATTGTTATTTAACTTTGTATTCGGCGGCGCCGTTAGGGGCATCGGTACATCGAAGTATATTAACTTTTTGCTGCCCGGTATATTTGCCCAAACTGCCCTATTCGGTGCGATTCAAACTGGAGTCGGGCTAGCCGAAGATTTAAACAAGGGCGTGATTGATCGATTGCGTAGTTTGCCAATTGCTCGCTCGGCCGTGTTAGCCGGTCGAACCTTTGCCGATTCAGTGCGAAATGTTTTCGTTATGATATTGATGACTATTGTCGGATTCTTGTTAGGTTTTCGTTATCACTTTGGGGCGCCGAAATTCATTCTAGCTCTTTGCTTAGTTTTATTTTTCGCCTATTCGATGAGCTGGATTAGCGCTAATATTGGCTTGCTATTAAAAGATTCGGAAACTGTTCAAGTAGCTGGTTTTTTGTGGGTATTCCCCTTGATCTTTGCCAGCTCGGTGTTCGTACCGGTTAGTACTATGCCTCACTGGCTCCAAGTCTTTGCGCGTAACCAGCCGATTACTCAAGTTGTTAACTCAGTTCGTTACTTGACACAGGGTATGGCTCCGGGCGGTTTGGCTTCGGTTTGGCATACTTTAGCTTGGGCAGTTGGAATTATTGTAATCTTTGCGCCATTGGCCGTTTGGCAATACAAACGCGCAGTTTGACCAAACTGTTGTAGTATTTTATAAGTTTTGTTTTGCAGTTAAACTCGCTGTTATAGTGATGCTATGAGTGAGCGCGTGCTCTGGGTTGGTGATATGGCGCGTGATGACGCTGCTGTTGAGCGGTTGCGAGCGGTCGTTAATGTAGTTGGCCGCCATCAGCATCCGGGTTTAATTGACAAAGCCCAAGCCCGTCGCGGCGAATACTTCGCAGTTGATTACGAAAACATTCAGCATCTTGGTGAACTAGCAGTGATAACCAACTCCACACTTGCAGTGGTTACCAATGATAAATTGCTGGCTAATGGAGCAGTCAATGAACTATTACTGGCCAAACCGGATCTAAAAGTGGTTGGGCCAAACAAATGGCTAGCTAGATTGGAATCAGATAAAGAGCAGGCTCGATTATGGATTGATGACATTGACCCGAGCCTCAATCCAATTTGGCGAAAAGCTCAAACCGAGGCCGAGTTGCGGGATGGGCTTGACGACTTTAAATCAATTGGCAAAGAGGTCGCGGTTAAACCGATTGGCCCAGCCGGTGGGCGCGGAGTCAAGGTAATGGGCAAGAATCTCGATACTTATGGTGATGCCCTCAATCACGGTCGAGATATTTTAAATCGCCAGGACCAGAAAAAGGGTATTTTGTTAGAAGAGGCCTTGGAAGGTGTTGAGTTTAACTTACAAATTATGACTGACGGTCGAGTACTCATTCGGCCGCCAGTCACAGTTGACTACTCGTATCGTGACGACGGTAACGTTGGTCCACCAACTGGTGGCATGGGTAGTTTTTCATATGCACCCGGCGAAATTCCGAATTTTATGACGGCCGAAGACTATGAGCAAGCTATGACCTTTTCGCAAAAATTATTAGAAAGAGCTCAGGCCGAATATCAAGCCGAGTTTGGCGATGACCAGCATTTTAGCGGCGTATTGTACCCAAATTTTATTATGACCGCTCAAGGTCTAAAGGTGATCGAAATTAATGCTAGGCCCGGCGATCCGGAATGGATGAACATCGAACAAGTTGTCGATGAAAATGTCGATATAGTCGACGTTTATTCACGAATGGCCACGCAAGATTTAAGCGATAATGATGTACGGTTTGTAAATCAATCCTCAGTTGCCCAGTATTTTGTGCCGCCGGATTATGCTCGTGAAAAAGGTGATCAAGCCGTTGAGTTTTATTTAAATCATGAAGCTTTGAGTCAACACGAAGTTGATCTCTACTTCAGTAGCGCTGAACGCTACACGGATCATTACCGAACGGTTGGTTCATCACGAACTTACGCTTTAGCTACTAAAGGCAAAGACCCTGGTTTTGCCCGATATAAAATCATGAATGCTCATCATGATGGCGGTGCTAAAAACCTGGATTACCGACGTGAGATTGGCCATTGGCGCTACATCAAAAATCTGAAAGATCCTAGATAAGACCACTTATCTAACTATTTACAATAGTAGCATCAAGATGGTATAATATACCTTGATTATGGAGAATTTAGAACGAAATCACGCTTCTTTAAAGGAGCGAGCTGGCCGGGCTACCCTTGCAGTTTTAGCAGCTGCTGGTGTTTTTATGCCAGCCCACGTCAGTGAAGCTGAGCCTCTTCAGCCAAATGCTCTGTCGCAAACTGCTGATATGCTAGGCACTAATACTAGCTGGAATATGCCTGGCGCAATTAAGAGCGGCCACCAATTGAATATCAAAGCCACTGGTCTCGGCATTGTTAACCAAGACGGTACACCTAACCAAACTAACCCGCCTGTTAACTTGTACGGTTCTAGGCTCAACACTACAGGCGCTTTTTCGGTTACTACTACGATGTCTAACATTGGCGGTCAAGTACAAGAAAGTCTTTATGGTACAGATGATGTGGTTGAAGATGAATGGCGAGCACCAATTGGTAATGTCACCATGCGATTTAACGGTAATAAATTTGCAGCCAGTGTCAATGATCAAAAAAATGGTACTGATGGCCATGTATTGAATAAAACCATCAAAGCCAGCAGCAGTCACACTATTAAAATGACCGATAAAAGCGGCAAAGTAAGCTTTGCGGTTGACGGCAAAAGTATGGGTTCAATGCCTGATGACGGTATATTTAATACTCATAAAGTTTGGGTTGGCATGGATGCATTATCTGCGCCAAGTGGCAAATTTAGTGTTACTAAACTACAAGCCAATGGTGAATCGGGTGGCAAAGTTAGTTTAGCCGATACGCGCTCAACTAAAATAAATCGAGATCCAACTGGTTTTCAGGCTTTAGCTTCCAAGAAACGACCAGGCTTATTGATGGGATCAGCTGTGGCACTTGGCCCAATGGTATCAGATCCAACTTATGACAGACTACTAGGAAACGAAGGCTTAGTAAGCGTAGAAAATGCCGGCAAATGGCAAAATATCGAACCTGAAAAAGGCAAATTTAACTTCAAAGACATGGACGCTATCGTCGATATTGCCCGTAAATCTGGCATGAAAGTACACGGTCATGCGCTCGTATTTACTGAGGCGCAACCGACATGGATGCGTAATGTACCAGCTAATCAGCTTGAAAAGGTGATGACTAACCACATTAAGACCGTCGTTGGTCATTACAAGGGTAAGGTTTCGAGTTGGGATGTGGTTAACGAACCTCTAGCCGATGACTACAATAAAGCAGGGCAGTTCGGTTTACGAGAAAATAATTTCTATAAAGCCATGGGTCCGGATTATGTAGAAATTGCACTTCGAGCGGCCCACGCAGCCGATCCGTCAGCAAAGTTGTATCTAAATGACTATGGCATGGAGTCGGATGATAACAAGTTCCAACTAATGAATGTCCTTTCTCAATACTTAACACAAATTGGCGCACCATTAAATGGGATTGGTTTTGAAGCACACTTAGATAAGTTTGACACTAATTCAGCTGATACTCACATCGACGAAGCAAAGTTAGAAGATCATTTTCAGGTTATGGCCAACCTAGGCTTAAAAGTGCGGGTTTCTGAGTTAGATGTTTCCAATCCATCAGAATACCCAGCACTAGGCGATGCCGTCAAAGCTTGTGTTAAACATCCAAATTGTGAGAGTGTGACCACTTGGGGCATCACAAACCGATATAGCTCTGGTTCTGATACCAATGGAAACGATCAAATCCAATATAATAATATTGGACTACCATACGACAAAAACGAAAAACCTATATCAGCCGCTATCCAAGCTATCAAGAGTTCTCTATAGTAAGATTGCTCAACAGAGAAGATTTTATTATAATGCAACAGTTCATCCCTTATGGGTAAATAAGGAAAAGATCAGCCCGACAAAATGTCACGTCATTTTGACGGCGCGATGAGGAAAACCGCAGGTTGTCCTTCAAAATTAATCCGGAGTAGCTCAATGGTAGAGCAATTCGCTGTTAACGAAAAGGTTGCCGGTTCGAGTCCGGCCTCCGGAGCCAAGTAAAGAGTCGGGCATTTATGTCCGGCTTTTTATTTGGATTTCAGAGATTGAAGCTCGAACCGGAGGTTCGGTCTTTAGTTTGTTGCCCGAGATGCTTCTCGGCGCACAGATTAAAGTGCGTTATCCGGCCTCCGGAGCCAAGCATAAGCATTATTAAACTTGGTATAATGTCTCAAATGAAACGCACTAAACTTATTTATATACTTGCGTTAGTAATAAGTTCTGTGGTTTTAATTGGTTCTCTTGCATCGTGGTTTTTATACGGCTTAGCTCAAGGACTACAAGAAGTCCCCAACCCTTCAGCGGTTAATGGTGCAAAAGTTTCACTCATAATTGCGATTATTTCCACTGCGTTCATATTGATATTTGTTGCGTTGTTAGTGAAGTATAGTAGAGCAACTAAAAAGATTAAGTAGCTTTCCTCTTGTTTGGAGGATAACAGTATTTGTTGTAGTAATATTATTGATCTTATGGTTTATTTTGGTGTTTAATGTACCTCACCCATCTCTATTGCATGGTTTGGTATAAAGTTTTCTATTGTCTCAACTCTTCAAGATTGCAACAAGTTATTTTTAAGCTTATGCTTAAAGCATTATGAAAAAACTAAACACTAAAGGCTTCTCAGCCATTGAAGGATTATTAATTCTAGTTATTGTTGGACTTATAGGCTTTGTTGGTTGGTATGTCTGGAAGTCGCAAAAAGATACTACAAAAACTCTTAATGACACAAATCAAGGAGTAGGCCAAACTGCTAAAACAACAAATTCTTTTTACAATGGCTGGAAAATGACATGCGATAGTAACGTTAAGGCGTGCTACAAGCACCCTACCGACTGGGTTGCTGACCAGTATAACACTGGCTTGGAAAACCCAGCCCAAACAGAATATGTTTCACTGACAGGCCCAACTATTAAAGATGGCGGCAGTGGTAGTGCTTACATAGTCAGCATTGACGACTTAAACCCAGCTATCGTCGACCTGAAGATATTAGGCACAATTGTTGACAACAGACCTAATTACAGCATCTACAACGCTTCATACATAAGCTCAAATAATATAAAGGTTGGAGCAACACAGGACATTGACTATACAAACCACAGGTTTACTGGTAAAACAGGAGAAGCTGGCTTTGACGCTACACCAGACTCTAAAGGTTATGCTTCAATAAAGACCCTTGACCAAGCGAAAGCGTGGTTTAATTCTGATGAAGCAAAAACTGTATTGAAAGTTATCCAGTCTTTCAAATATCAGTAATAACCTATCCTGAGGTTACGTACTACAGGAAGTTAACGTATTTTCTTTGGCAAAACTCATAATCTGGCTGTAGTACTTGGTTCGAAGTATGTCAGCTAGTGGAAGCCAAGCATAAGCATTACCGTGTTAAAATTAACGAATAATGAAAATCAACAAAAATCAAGAAGGGCTTGGACATATACTGATAGCAATCGTAGTAGTTATACTGATTGTTGGATTTACTGGATTTTATGTTTACAAAGTCAATAATAAGACGAGGGATAAGGCGTTAATAGCTACTCAAACAAATTCGTTGAGTAATAAATCCCAGGGTAATAAGCCATCTGAAGCCAGTTTTAAGTTACCTACTGGTTGGAAAACCATTTCTAAGAACGGGATAACCATTTCTTATCCTGCGACATGGGATAGCGTAGGGACAAATGGTATGCCAACAATTAATGGCAAAGCCGAAGACCATATAATCCCATTAGGTTATGGTGCTCCTTATGGCTATAAGTATAAAGGGGGTACGGACTGGGCTTATTATTCTTACAATGACCAAACTGAAGAATCGACGCCGACTAACATAATAGCACCCAAAAACGTTAGAGGGGCTGACTCAACAATTATTATAGAGAGTGGGGATGGGGGGTGCTCAGGCAAAAAAATCGGCATAGCAAAATCAAATATAGTTTATAGCATAAGTCTGCCTGCTGACTGTGAAACAATTGAGGAAAATCCTAAGGAAACTGGCATCGCAGATAAAGTATTAATGGATTATCTGCCAACAATTATTGATTCAATTAGACTTAACTGAAACCCCCCAAATCTTAATTCCCATTTTTTAACTTCCATCACTACGAGCAGCCATGTTTGACCAATACTAATTTTATGGTATTTTTTGTTTATGTCTCGTTTTGAGAAATTGTTTATTCCAGAAGCTGATTTTATCAATTACACCGAAGCAGAAAAGATACAGTTAATTACCCACCAACTTGGCAATATTGGACTAGAAGCTACAGCACTGCTATTTTGTGGTATTGAGGGAAAAGATTTACTTCTAGGAGAGCCGGTTCCGCGTCATATGACTTTTGCCGCATCTTATAAGAAAATGGTTGAGGCTGCTCGAGAGATTGACGAAATAGGTAGCACGAACGAGGGCGGTTATCCACTAAACTATGCTACAAATACCGAAATAGAAAAGCCGGCCATTGCTGCCTATGATCGGAAACAGCTCATTCCGCTTCATCCTGAAGAAGACGATGATTGGGATTGGCTAGAAGAATGGGTGCATGTAGACAGCAAATCTGTTGATGAAGCTTTAAGAGCAGTTGTATTTTTTGATAAGTAAGTTCTAACTTCCATGACTACAGAGGCCAAGCATAATAATTATTTAGCAATCGTATGTTGATATAATTAGATTATGCAAAAGATAGCTACAAGAATATTTATTATTTCTTCGCTTACGTTCGGTATGTTGGGAATTTTAGTTGTGCTTTTACAGCCTAAAGATCACTCTGTACTGTCAAAGCTTTTGATGATTAATGTTTTAATCATACTGACATCATTCGCACTTAGTGTTGCCGGCAAGTACCTAAACGGCAAAACATAGTTCTAACTTGCATTGCTAATGGAGCCAAATTCTCGATTGGCGTATGACTCCAATACGCTTATACTTTTGATAGTAAACATGATCAGAGAATGTCGTTAGCTCAGTACATACTAGATGCCCGTGAACAATACCGGTTAGAAATTCGTGAGCGTAATACCTGGCTTTCACGATTACGCTGGTATTATCTGGTCGTACTCGTCATGGTAGCTATTGCTACGTCGACTTTGACAAAAGAAAACGCTATGCGAAATAAACAGATTGCAATTACCGCACTTTGTGTTGGTCTGGTAGTTAATCTGATTTTGTGGGCCTTGACTAAGCCCAAAAACCGACCGTTGTTACATTACCAAGTTATTGCGGTAGCGCAGATATTGCTGGACGTGACCCTTGCGGCTGGCGTAGTTTACCTGCAATTCGGGCTTGCCAGTCGTGCAACAGTGTTATTTGCTATCCCAATAGCGGGCGCTGGGCTTTTGTTCGGGCAAGGATTCGCATTCTTTGCAGCTATCCTAAGCTCGGTCGGCTATTCATTAGCCTTATTTATGTATCAGCACAATAACCCTAGGGTATACGCACTACACAGTATCACTCTGCCAGCGATTTTTTATACAGCTGTGTTTTTTACCATCGCTGTCGTCGTATCGTCTTACAGTAACCGTAATGCTAGTGATGAACGTGAGAAGTCGTACACCGAAGTTTTGGCCTTGCTTCGACATCAACTGTATCACCCAACCGGGGTCTCGGCGGCGATTATCGACATGCTAGAACACAGTGAGCATTATTCCAAATGGCCAACCAAGGACAAAAACTATTTGCATCAGCTAAAGTACGAAAATAAACGCCAACACACAATGATTGAAAATCTATTAAAATCCCTTACCGGTACCGATAACAAAAGTGAGCTCAAACAAAAAGAAGTATTTGATGTGGTGGCAATGCTCAACGACGAATCTATTAGTTGCGCAACCGGCGTAAATCGTATTGCGGACCTGGTATCGCGGATACCTAACAAAGTTATCAAGATTGAGGGCGACAAGGAGCAATTAAGTACAGCATTTAGTAATGTCATCAGTAATGCTTTCAGCTATACAGACAAAGGTACCCAGGTAATAATTTCTGCCACAGATGAGAACGACCTAGTAACCATCTCCATTCACGATAAAGGCAAAGGCATTAGCGAAGAAGACCAACGTGCAATATTTAAACTGTTCTCTAAAATGCAAAGCCGAATCAGTGATGATCCGAAAAAACTGTATGACAGTGGTTTGGGTCTGTATGTCAGTAAGTTGATTATCGAACGGCACGAAGGGTCTCTGGAGATTTCATCATCGGCTGAATATGGCACGAATGTAACCATTACTTTACATAAACAACTCACATAAATTTCCGTTTTTTGCGCTACAATAAATTTGATTAATAGTTAGAAAATACTACGATGCGTATACTTGCATCATAGGTTAACCCATCGAGAGGAGAGTAGGATGAGTACCAAAAAACACCGCATTCTGTACGTCGAAGATTATCCAGTGATCAAAATTATGTATGAAGAAGTCCTAAAATCGTCGGGTTTTGACGTCGATGCTGTCAATGACGGGCAGCTAGCACTTGAAAAATTAGCCGACAATGAATATGACATAATTCTGTTGGATTTACTCCTACCACAAATAACGGGCTTAGAGTTTTTACGCGAATTCATCAAAAAAGATAATAAAGCTACAGTGGTAGTACTTACTGATTTTGATAAGCCGGAAACTGTCCAGGATGTTAAGAACCTCGGCGTAAAACATTATTGGATAAAAGTAGAAAACACCCCGAACGTTGTTGCCAAGCGACTTCACGATTTACTTGGCGACAAAAATAACGACTAGTTTTAAGTTTTTGTAATATGTCTAATTTGATAAAAAATGGTATTATATTGCATAAGCTTAAAAAGCATATAAATAAACATAAACTTTGTGATACACGATGTTAAACAGCTACAACGTAAAAAAAATAGTTTACGGTTCGTTCGTTGTTTTTGTTTTAATAAGCATTTTCAGTGCTTATTTTTTACCAATCGACAAAACAGTACTGACCAAGTACAGCCTTAGTGTATTCCAGTACCGCTTATTGGTAACGTCATTACTGTTGCCGCTAATTGGCATCTGGACATGTGCGGCCTACGGGTTTGTGCATTACAAGCAATACGCACTATCCATACGAGGATCGACTCAAGGTAAGGGAACTAACACTATTGCAAATGGTCTGGGTATTATAGCCTTGCAACTGATAGTATCGGGTGGGTTTAACACCATAACGTCAATCAACTCTGTAAAACAGGCGGTTGGCGGCGATAGAGGGGTCCAGATTATATCGACAGGCACAGCAATGTTATTTAGCTTGGTCGCGGGTCTACTTTTATACCAGGGTGCTTCGCAACTGAATAGTAGTCTGGCGAAACACTCGAAGCCAAAACTTTTTTCAAAAAGTCTATACGTCTTATTGGCAACAAGCGTAGTTTTTTTGATTGGAATTATTCTAAGTTATCCCTCGTATAAACCAACCAACTCAGTCTATAAGTACGTACCATTGAGCGTGGCCATAGTTGGGATTTGGGCACCATCTCTGTTTGTCTGGACCTTTTATTTATTGGCAGTGAAGTATTTGCACCATTACCAGCACAATGTCAAAGGGAAGGTCAACAGAAAGGCACTGGGCTTGTTAGCAAGAGGAGTGTACTTTATTCTTGGAAGCTCGGTCTTAATCCAATTAATTGGCACACTAAACGGCGTGCTGGCCAATGCGTCGCTGACGCCAATCCTAGTTATCGTTTATCCCTTAATCGTAGCCATAGGATTGGGTTACTTATTTATTGCCGAAGCTGCGACGAAACTTCGTCAAGTTGAAAGTTAGATTTAACTTCCACGCATCTAGTCTGTCGATGATTAGCTTGATAATATACAGTTAATGGCTGCAAGACCGAAAATTCGACTGAACCTGGGTTGTGGTATTAATCTTGTCGGCGGATTTATTAATGTCGATAAATATTACAGCCTAGAACAGCTTCAATCAAAAAAGGGGATATATTCTAATGCAACGATAGAGCCGGGTGCTGAATATGTTCAAGCAGATGTCACGGCACTGCCGTTTAAAAGTGATTCGGTTGATTACATAGAATCAATCGATATGATCGAACATTTACCGTTTAGGGACCTACAACCAGCTTTTAGCGAAATGGCTAGGGTTCTTAAACCTGGCGGTAAATTAGCGATTTTAACTAATGATTTTGATAACATGGCCACGCTCTGGCTCGAGAACATGACTAATGGTAAAGCTTCAGCAGAAGCTTATCATGAACTAAGTGAATTAATTTACGGTAACCAATTAGCGCCAGGAGAATTTCATTGTAATCCAATTAACTCGAGCGTTCTGAGCTCATTTATTGTATCTGTCGGACTACACATTGATAATCTAACCATATATCGCGGCGGCACAAATAAGTCGCCAAAGATGCTTACCGCCAAACCTATTAAAGGAGAGTTTCTTCGCTCTGATATGATTTGGGCTCAAGCTCATAAATAACCAAGTCCTTAAAAGTAAAACACGGTTTTATTTGATATACCCTCTTTCTTTTAGAGTAGTTTGGTAGTACTTGTGATACTTTTTTGAGTAACGGTCTGCCCCAAGATGTTTAACAAACTTATCTGTAATATACCCAGCTCCATAACCAGCTTTTAATACTTCTGTTGTAAACTTGCAATCTTCTTGTTTAGTCGGCGTTCCGTCATTGTGCCAAGGAGTTTCATCGTGTCTGATACCGTTATCGTAAATTTCTCTCTTAATAATGCTTAGCCCATCAACAGTGCCCGGCCAGACTAGTAAAGTAAGGCCATTTTTCTTTGTTCGCAAAGGCGATCTAAAAGTAGGTGAGTCGAAATTGTGCCACTCATACTCATATTCTTTATCTGACGGCCATCGCTCCTCAGCCTTATCTAGAACTTCGGTAGTATCTATACCAAGCTGTCCAAGGTTGGTATAAGTTTCAAAATACTCTATGGCCTTTTGGTCCCAGCCCTTTTTATAAAACACTCTATCGTTATCGCAGCGCATTAAGTGCGTAGCCTCTGGAAAGTTTTTTAGGCCGACGTCCCAACCAGCATTACAGGCCGCTCCGGGATACTTATTCTTTTTATTGAGAATTAGTTTGTTAATAGATTTATTATGGAGCTGCTCCTTAAGCCACTGTTGAGTGCCATCGGTGCTGGCATTATCAACTGCAACTAAGTAATAGGGAACGGAAATCGTTGCTAGTAATGACTTGAGGGTTCTTTGGGTATAAGCTAGGCGATTATAGCTTATAAGGCAGATTACTAATTTCACATATGTCCTCTATATTTTACTATTTTAGTATTAGGGATTTTTTCGGTCGAGTACCCACTGAACTGATTTACTTATCGGCTTGTCTGTGCGGTGGATGCAGCCAATCCAACAACACGGTCGGCGCATTCCTTCTTTGAGTTCAGAAATCACCCGCTTAACATGCTCATCCCTAGTTTTCTGTTGTTTAACATTTATCGTCCAACAAATCCATTCATTGCGTGCCAGAGGTGTAAGACTTTCCCACTTTTCTAATGCTGTCTTACCGGACATTAAAGCCTTACGTAAATCCGCTGGCATTTTGTGAACTGTTCCGTCTGAAATTTCTTTTGTGGCCATAGATATATTTTACATGTTTCTGAAAATTGTAGGGGAATACCTGAGTATATATCAGAGAATGGCATACTCCTCGAGCCCGCATAAGCAGTATCGTTTGGTATTATTGAAACATGTCAGTCTTAGTGGTTCGGCATGGTTTATCGGAAGCCAACAATCGCGATAACATTGGCACTTTGGCCTTTGCTAGTGACGAAGCGCCCCTCATGGAACAAGGTCGACAACAGGCGAGACTACTTGGAGAAACTCTGACTTTCAACTATGGGGTTGAGATTGGCGATACCGAGGTAGCAACCTCGACTTTATATCGAACTCAAGAAACTGCCCGGGAAGCTGGTTTTAAAGCACTAAAAACATACGCAGTTCTGGATGAAGTATTGCACGGGATAGAGTTGCCGCAACTAAGAGAAATGTTAGATAAGAAACAACTACCACCCGCTGCTATCGAAGCGGCCGAAAACATTATAGAAAACCCACCGTCTGAACCTATTTGGTTTACACATGGTTTAGTAATCGCCGGATTATGCCAAGTTATGGGTGTGGCTGAGGATCAGCGCTTCATACCTAGATTTTGCGAAGTCAGACAACTACCAATATAAGTCCTGACTCAAGCCTAGAACTTATTGCAACTGGCCTGGTCGCTTGGGCAGGGTTGGCGATTGCGATAAGTGCAAATCTTGTATCTCAGTTAAGGTCTTAGGTTGAGGCGGCGACTGATCAATTGGTGGTGTTGATGGTAGGGGTGTCATAGGCAAAGTCGGCTCCATTGAAGTCGTGATGGTAGCTGAATTTGACTGGGAGTTTGACGAACTAGGAGGTGACTGTGGCGTGATTGTCGATTCTGGTGGAAGAGGTGGTGGGGTTGGTGGCCGAAACTGATCATCGTCATCTTTTTTGCGGCGACGTTTGAGAATAATAAAGATGATGATTCCCAAAATTATTAGGGCTAATGATGCCAACATCCAAATCCACCAAGCGGCGCCTTTAGTGCCCGGCAAAACGGCGGCCTTATTGGTGTTACTGGTCTCTGTTCCAAGCACCCCCCTAAAGGTCATTGTCGCTTTATTGCCATTAACTGAGTTGACGGTTATCCAAATATCATCCTTGCCATCACCATTAACGTCATAACTCTTGGTTTGGCCGACGTTAATACGGTCATTCAAATTTGTTGAATCTAGTGTAATAGTAATGTCAACATGGTCACTAGCAATTGCTTTGATAGTAATACTCTTGTGCTGAGTCTGACCGTTGGTTGTAACGTCAAAATAAATTACCTGACCAACCGATACTACTAGTTGTTTTCCAGTACTACTGAAGTATTCGCTAAAATCATTGAGTAAAATATTGTTAGAAGATGGGCAATCAGAATTAGAAGAATTAGTGGCACTATAAGTACAATTTCCATAATTACCAGAGCCATAAGTCGACGCCCAAACGTGTGGCGGCACAAAAAATAACCCACCCAATACGGCTGCTAAAAGCGATGTAACCAAAAAGTTTCTAATTTTACGAATTTGTGTAAGAAAAGTCATTTACAGGACACATTATAGCATCTATACTAGGTGGAGTAACTTAACGAAACGGAGAGGGAATGTTTGGCAAAACTGAAGACCTAATCATCGTCTTACTTATCATCCTACTGCTCTTTGGAGCAAAGAAGATCCCTGACCTAGCTCGCAGCATCGGTCAGTCAGCCCGAGAAGTCAAGAAAGGCTTCAACGGTGAGGATGAAAAGCCATCTGAGAAAAAAGCTGACAAAGAAGTTAGTTAGCTTTTAGTAGCTAAAATTACAAAAACAAAGGAGTGGGCAGTGGCAACGACCTCGCAAAAATTCCACGACCACATAAAGGAACTTAGAAATAGATTCGCAATAGTCTTTTTAAGTGTGGCCGTAAGCACGGGTATTACCTATATTTTGCATGAGCGAATTATTAAGGCCTTACAGCACCCTTTGGGTGCGCCTTTGTTTTATTCATCACCAGCCGGTAGCTTTAACTTTATTCTGCAACTTTCCATGCTAATTGGAATGTTTATTGCTTTGCCCGTAATTGTCTTCAATTTGCTACGATTTATCGAACCGGCGTTGCCTATTAATATCAGTACCAAAAATTTTATTATGGTAATTACAGCTTCTTACATCATGGCTTTAATTGGTCTTGCCTTCAGCTTCTTCTATCTGTTACCAATGTCGCTACACTTTTTCTCGGGCTATGCCTCGGCCGAAATTAAACCTTTGATTTCAGCCAGCGAATATTTGTCGTTTGTAACTGGGCATCTAATTACTTTTGCTTTAATGTTCCAAATACCACTAGTAATTCTGTTTATCAATTGGATTAAGCCGATTAAGCCCGGCAAACTACTAAGCTACCAACGGCATGTTGTCGTCGGCTCATTTGGGCTGGCCGTGGTTTTGCCATTTACGTATGATCCAATTTCTCAATTTATCGTGGCGGTGCCGATTGTAGCGTTGTTTTATTTGTCAGTTGTTTTACTATGGATAGCCAATCGGCGACCCAAAAAGGCTAAACCTAAATTTGAAATAAGAACAGTCCATAATTTACCAACACCGAAACCGGTTGATGCGGTGCCTACAGTAGCTGTTCGGCCGCCAACACCAAGGCCGGCTCGATTGGTACCGGTAATGTCGGCAAACAGAATAGTTAGAACTCCTCAAACCATAAATCAACGGGCCTTGCCTAAACGTATTGAAAGAGCGCCAACAAGCCGACCTGCCCAGCCCAAACCTACATATCGAAAACTCTCGTCACGTCCATTATCAATTGATGGTGTTAGTTTCATTTAACCAGCATAGTAATAATCTTATAAATCACCGCTTGACAGTGTGAAAATTATTAACTATTCTACTAACGTACTAACATAACCATAATCTACTGTAACGGTGGAAAATATGGTCCAACAAAAAAACATACAAAAATTACTTAATAAACCTATGGATCGTCGTCAATTCCTTGCTCATGTTGGCGCTGGTCTGTTAATTATTACTGGCTTCAGTGGCTTAATTCGGGGTTTGCTCGACTTTGGTGGTGGTCAGCACCACCACACAGTTATACACGGCTTTGGTTCATCGCCTTATGGCGGCAACAAGAAGTAGTTAAAAAAACCTTACATTTTGACGGTTATTATATTGGTTATAGCAGCATTTACTTCTTCTGATTAGCTTGACAACAGGGAGGCTTACCCTTTATGCTAATCAGTAATTGACCATATCGGGAAATCATGAATCGAAACAGACAGAAGGGTAATAACTAAGTGGCTAGACTACCAATACCAGGTGGCGATGATGGAACTTGGGGTGATGTCCTCAATGAATTCTTGGGTGTTAGCCATAATCCAGACGGTTCACTTAAAACTACTTTAAGTGGCGGCAATGGCGCGACCGGGGCGACCGGTCCCATTGGTGCCACCGGTGCGGCTGGTTCTCCTGGTGGTGCCACTGGTGCCACAGGCCCACAAGGCCCAACAGGTGTGCATGGTGCTACTGGTGCCACCGGTTCTGGTGCCGTCGGTGCTACTGGTGCCACCGGTTCTGGTGGACCCAACAGTGTTACAAATGCTACAACCACAAATCTAACCGGTCTATTTAAGGGCAATGGCGCAGCTGTTAGTGCAGTCACGGCGCCATCGGGAACAGTTGTTGGCACAACCGACAATCAAACTTTAACCAACAAAGTCCTTGTCTCAAAGGTAGTGGCTTTAACTGACGCCGCGACAATAGCAACCGATGCCGCGCTGGGCAACTTATTTACGGTTACTTTAGGCGGCAATCGGACACTAGGTGCGCCTACGAGTCCCACAAACGGCCAAAAATGTATTTGGGCGTTCACACAAGACGGCAGCGGTTCACGAACTTTATCCACAGCTGGCGGGGCCGGCGGTTTCCGGTTTGGCACCGATATTGCCAGCATAACCCTGTCAACCACCCCTAATGTAACCGATTATTTTGGCGCAGTTTATAACAGCGTTGCAAATAAATGGGATGTGCTTGCCTTCGTTCGAGGCTTGGCTTAAAATTAACTTTGACAATCAACAACAAGTCCATTATTATTTTTATAAGCATAAACAAGTGAAGGGTAACAGATGAGTAGAAAGCAACACGACAATACTGGCCGAGATGGAATGAAAATTAAGGGTATGTTCCGCTTGCAGATCGATGAAAGTGGCAACATTATTGGTGATTCTGGTTGGAAGGAAAACCTGATTACTAATGTTGGCTACCTTAACATTGTTAACCAATTAGGTACCAGCTTGACTGGTTCTAAGATTTCCCACGCTGCTCTTGGTACTGGTGGTGCTCCTAACGCTACTGATACTACCCAATCTGGTGAGGTTTCAACTAACGGTTCAGGCTCAGTTGTTCGTGCCGCCGTTACCGCCGCTACTTCCAGCACTAGCAAGACTCTTCGTCACACCGCTACATTCTCAAGTGCAAACAGCTTCATTACGGCTTCAGCCAACATTTCTAATATTGGCTTGTGGCAGACATCTGGACCAACGACCGCTTCTGGCTCATTGATGGCCGGCAACACTTACACATCAAGTGCACTTGCTACCAACCAGAACGTCAACATTACTTACGACATTATCTTCTCGTAAATTTTGTTAAAGCACATAAAAGCACCAACTTTCGAGCTGGTGTTTTTTTAACATTTTCATTTGGCTACAAGTCAGTCTATACTCTAAGTAATGGAGAAATTGCAGGACAGAAATTGGCTGAAACAGAAATATATTGACGAACAATTAAGCATGTCGCAGATTGGCCAACTTCTTGGCGTAAGTCGTTATCCAGTTTACCGAGCACTAAAAAGATTTGAAATTGAGGCTCGTCCGCACACTAGTAAATATGCCGAATTGAACGATAAAGATTGGTTGCTCGAACAACATAGTCAAGGCAAATCAATTCGTCAAATTGCTGAAGAAATTGGCGCTACTGCCGGCGCAGTGCAGTCTGCCTTAGCCCATACCGGTCCACGAATCAGTCAACCTATTGCGCATCAAACCGAAGAATTACCAGAACACATCAGCAAAATTATCAAAGAGTACTCTGGTATTAAGCTCGACATTGGTTGCGGTAAAAACAAACAGCCAGGGTTTGTGGGTATTGATTACCGTGACTGGGGTGAGGTAGATATAGTTCAAGACCTAGAGCAAACCCCTTGGCCGCTACCGGACGACTGTGTAATGACAGCTGTAGCGTCGCATGTCCTGGAACATATTAATCCTCATGGTGGCATTTTCTTAAATGTGATGGATGAAATATGGCGGATTGTAAAACCAGGTGGTCAATTCGCTTTTGTTGTTCCTTACGCTGGTTCACAGGGCTATTGGCAAGACCCAACCCACTGTAACGGTATTACCGAAGCCACGATGCTTTATTTTGATCCAGATCCGGAAGGCAAATATGCTGGTCAAACTTACTATCAGTTTTATGAACCCAAACCCTGGAAGATTGAGAAGTTAGCTTTTAACACCAATGGTAATTTGGAGTGCGTACTTAAAAAGCGCCTGGATGATAAAAGCTACCACGAAGATAAACCTAACGATGTAGTACAGGAGATGTCTAGCGATGCCAAAACTGAGCCAGTCAAAAAATACTTCAGCGACAAGTATTAAGGAAATTCTAACAGGTAAACCAGTCGGCGGTATTATTCAGGATTCAGGCAGTCCTAAATATGTTCAAAAATTGCTGTTATCCACACCTACAACCGGCATAGTCCGTATGGAGTGGGTAGTCAATCGTTACAATCAGACAATTCCAACCAACTGGAGTAAGACTGACATGATTCAATACATGTCTAGCTATGTGCCGCTTCGTTACACCGTGGCCGATGCTCAAAATTTGGCGGTTCGCGAAGCAATTGCTAAAGAATTTGAGTGGTTGCTGTTCATAGAGCACGACACCATACCTCCAGTCGATGCTTTGTTGAAGTTTACCGAATATATGGATCACGCCAAATATCCGGTGGTATCAGGCCTATACTTTACTCGGTCGGTACCACCAGAACCAATGGTTTACCGCGGACGTGGCAACCATTATTTTCGTGATTGGAAAATAAGTGATAAAGTTTGGGTAGATGGTGTACCGACTGGCATGTTGCTTATAAATACTAAATTGCTTGGAGTAGTTTGGGATGACAGCGCAGAATATAGAACCGGTGATGGTCAGGTCACCCGACGAGTTTTCGATACGCCAACCAAGTCGTGGTTTAACGAAGAAAAAGGCGCTCAAGAAACCCTAGTCGGCACCTCTGATTTGGATTTTTGTACTAGGGTTATTAAGAAGGGTTACTTGGCTAAAGCTGGCTGGCCGCAAATTCAAAAGCAAAGATATCCATTTTTGATAGATACCAATATCTATTGCAAACATATCAACCCAGATGGTACGCAATTTCCAATCGACTTTCCAGAGGAGTTTCTACCGGAGGACCCGGAGAATTATGAACCAAAAGAAATTAAGAACTAGAGAATGCTTGCGAGCAATAGTATACTGTCAACATGACTTTTGAGGTTAGTCCATCTGAATTAGGTGTTATCGATAACCTTTTTGGTATGGTTAATCGACTGGTTAGCGTAGTAACAAGTTATTTAGCTGATGCCGATGATTCAACTGACGAAAATGATGAATCTGCCGAAGATTCAACCAACCAGGAAACATCGCCACCAGCCGAAGAGCAAAGCCCACCGGATTTAGGTATTAATGTAGAAGATACCTCCGAAGCCGGTGAGCACTTTGGTCCATAAAAAGAGTCTTAGTAAAACCCATGAATTTGATAATCGATATTCTTGAAAAAATTAGAACCAATGATCGCTTTGGTTCGCCAAATAAAGCTAGAAAACAAACGAAACCCTTGGATTTAGCTGTTAATGTTCCTGATAATTTGAATATGATTGATAGAATGGGGACTTATAAACCTTGGTTTAATGGCATGAAACATTTTTATACAGTCAAGCCTTTGCCACCCCCACCCAAAAAATAACTTTAGACCTCGATTAAATTAGTTGTTCATATCTGTTAAGCAGTCTTTATATTTTTTGTATTTGAAATTATAAGCATAAAAGGGGTTGCACCGGTGTTGTGACTGTGGTAGAGAGGGGCCTATAAATAAATGGGGGTTCCAATGAATACTAATACTAAAAATTTTAACGCACAAAATCTTTACGACTTAAGTGTTTTGGTCTCTGACGAGGCTGACTTAGGAGAATCACTCGGACTATAGAAAACAAACAATATACAAAAATATAACTTCGTGAAAAAACTTAGCTCGACTACCTTTCGGGATCCAGGTGCTGATAGTACAGATCACCTGGAGACTGTTATTGGTGACGAAAAACAGTCGAGCTTCTACCCACTAGTTAAGTTTAAGGCTTGGAACAATGAAGCTAACCTGAGCGTTAAGTTCTTGGAGTTGTTCGAATGAGATGGCTTAACTTCCTCCAACCAACGTTCCTTCTAACAGGGAGAGGGGGGAGTAGGTAATATGGCTCACATATTTGATACCAACTTGCGTTTCACCGGTGCAACCTCTCCACTGGCTTCAAATTATACCTGTGGCGCTGGTTCTACTGTACTAGTCTTGGGCATAGTAACTGGCGGCTCAACAGCTAGAGCTGGCGGTGCTCCAACATATAATGGCGTGGCTTTAACCCAAGCCGGTTCTACTCAAAAGGCGGCCGCTAGTCCCGAAACTGTCGTTGAAATGTTCTATCTGTTGGCGCCACCAACCGGGTCATCACTATCCATTAGTGTCCCCAATACCGGCACAGCATCACTGTTCGTACAGGCTTCTACCTATAAGTCAGGTACCGGCATCTCAGCCCTTGATATTGCTACTGGTGGTAATAACACTGGTACCAACCCGTTGGTGGCTATCACCACCGGATCCGATGGCTGCGCTATTGTGGCCGTTGTCGGTTCTGGCGCTCAGACTTGGGCCCCTAGCGCGAGGAACGGTACGCAGCTCAACGACACCGACGATGGAAGCTTTGGTGATGGCAATCAATATCTCATGCAGTCTGCCCACGGTGCCCAAAACATGGGCTGGACGTTTGGAACCTCAGAGGACTGGGCAATCGTAGTAGCTGCTTTTAAGGAAACTTTAGTAGTCAATGTCAATAACACTAGCGCTGTTACAGAATCAGTTAGTCTTAACGTTCCTGGCTATAGCTTAAGCGTTAATAAATCCGACTCCACCACCATTACCGAGAACGTAGTGCGGTTGATTGAGAATTATGTCATCAACGTCTCAGACTCCAGCGCTGTGACCGAAAACGTAGTGCTGTTGGTGGAGAATTACGCCATCAACGTATCAGACTCTAGCGCCGTGACCGAGAGTGTCACCGTCTTTATTAATGAAACCGATACACCTTCGATCAACGTCTCCGACTCAACCACCATCACTGAAAACATTACAGTCTTTATTAATGAAACCGATACACCTTCGATCAACGTCTCGGATTCTTCCACCATCACTGAAGATATCGTTATTTCACTTACTGGTGGCTTATTTATTGTTAACGTCTCTGACTCCACCACCGTTACTGACTCCACCACCCAAATCCTAGAAGGTGGCCTAAGTGTTAGTGACTCTACAACCGTAACTGACTCCACCAGTCTGTCATTACCACTACTGCTACTAAGTGTTAGTGATAGCTCCACTCTCAGTGAAGTAACCGCT